>JAYVLG010000032.1:0-6422 GCA_043759595.1 Sulfurirhabdus sp.
TGGAGCGGCCGTGCAATGCCTGCTAGAACCTGCGCTGAACGCGCCGGAACATTGCGATGAATGACAAGGCCACAACAGACCCGCAAGAGCAGGCCCGCATCCTGTCCGAGGCGCTGCCGCACATGCAGCGCTACGACGAGGAAACCATCGTCATCAAATATGGCGGCCACGCCATGGGTGCCGAAGAAACCGCCAAGGCCTTTGCGCGCGACATCGTGCTGCTCGAGCAGACCGCGGTCAATCCGGTGGTGGTGCACGGCGGCGGCCCCCAAATCAACGATCTGCTCAAACGTGTAGGCAAACAAGGCGAGTTTATTCAGGGCATGCGCGTGACAGACCATGAAACCATGGACGTGGTGGAAATGGTGCTGGGCGGATTGGTAAACAAAGAGATCGTCAACTTGATCAACCAGAATGGCGGTAAGGCTGTGGGTCTCACCGGTAAAGACGGCGGATTTATTCGTGCCAGAAAAATGATGATGAAAAATGCCGATAAACCGGGTGAATACATTGATATTGGCCATGTCGGCGAAGTAACTGAAATTTTCCCGGAACTGGTTTCATTGCTGGACTCCAGAGATTTTATCCCTGTGATCGCACCGATTGGTGTTGGCGAGCATGGCGAGGCCTACAATATCAATGCAGACTTGGTGGCAGGAAAGCTGGCTGAAACCTTGAAAGCAGAAAAGCTTATTTTGCTGACCAATACAGCTGGTGTGCTGGACAAAGAAGGCAAGCTGCTAACCGGATTGACCGCAGCCAGAGTAGACGAACTGATTGCCAATGGCACCATCAGCGGCGGGATGATACCTAAAATTTCCACTGCACTGGACGCGGTAAAAAACGGGGTCAAGAGCAGCCATATCATTGATGGCAGGGTAGAACATGCCTTGTTACTGGAGATTCTGACTGATCAAGGGGTTGGCACGCTGATACGTGCTAATTGATAAAGAGCGGGAAATTATTTCGGTAATCTGTAGCAGTTGCGCCAAAATTAAGCATATTGGAAAAAATTGAAATCCTGTAAAACCTGGGTGTTTGATCTCGACAATACGCTACACAATGCATCGCCGCATATTTTTCCTCATATCAATCGTGCAATGACCGATTATCTGAAAACCCATTTAGGGCTGGAAGAAGAGGAAGCAAATCAGTTGCGCGTGCAGTATTGGCATCGCTATGGCGCCACTCTATCGGGCTTGATCAGGCATCATGGCACTGACCCGCATCATTTTCTCTGGCACACCCACCAGTTTCCTGCGCTGGGGAAAATGCTCCAGTCAGAGAAAATTTTGCGACACACACTCAAAAATCTGCCTGGACAGAAAGTAGTGTTTCCCAATGCGCCGGCACATTATTCTCAATCGGTTTTACGATTGCTGAATATCTCTGATTTATTTGAAAAGGTATTTACCATTGAATCTACTCGGTTTCGGCCAAAGCCGGAAAGTTATGGATTTTATCGGCTATTCAGACAAATGCAGTTGCTCCCAAAGCAATGTATTATGGTAGAAGATACGCTTGTAAATCTAAAAATAGCCAAAAAACTTGGCATGAAAACGGTATGGGTGAGTCCGTCGGTCAAGTGTCCGAGCTATGTGGATGTGAGTGTGAAATCTGTAACACAATTGCCTAAAATGCTGCGCCTTTTGGGTGATTTCTAAAATATCTGTCAGACAAGAGCGAAAGGGGAGTTTTAATGGCTGCAAAACCGGGTGAAAGGAAAATGCAAATTCTGCAAACCTTGGCAGAAATGCTGCAAAAACCACAAGGTACTAAAATCACAACCGCTGCGCTTGCCGCTAAGCTGGATGTGTCAGAAGCTGCGCTTTACCGACATTTCGCCAGCAAAGCGCAAATGTTCGAGGGGTTAATTGAGTTTATCGAGCAAACATTGTTTGGGTTGATTAATAAAATCACCGTAGATGAACAGTCAGGTGTTAAACAGCTTGAAGCGACCTTGTCGTTACTGTTGGCGTTCCCCAAAAAAAATCCCGGCATGACCCGCGTTCTGATTGGTGATGCTCTGGTTAACGAAGATGAACGTTTGCAAGTGAGGATCAATCAATTGCATGATCGTCTCGAAGCAACTATACGACAAAGTTTGCGCATTGCTGCAACGCAACAGGAAATTGCCAGCAATATCGATGCAGGTGCACAGGCTAATTTGATTATCTGTTATGTGATTGGTCGTTGGCACCAGTTTGCCAAGAGCGGCTTTAAACGCGAGCCAATGGAATATTGGCAAGCACAGTGGCCGCAGTTGCTATAATTAGCTTAAAGTGAGGCTTGAAGCGACATCAGCTAAAAATCGCAATGGCCGCCCTTCCTATTGCAGGAAGGGGTTTGTGTTAACTGGATAAAAGCCGATTATTTATTAGGGCCGCACACCGGGCAAGCCTGATCTTTTTTCAGTCTGATAGACCGCCATTCCATGGTGAGTGCGTCCAATAAAAGCAGCCGTCCTTGCAGGGTTTGACCAATGCCCATTAACAGTTTGAGTGCTTCGGCAGCCTGCATGGTGCCGATGATCCCTACCAGGGGTGAGAAAACCCCGTTCTCCGCACAACGCACTTCATCCGCACCATCGGTTTCAGGGAAAAGGCAGTGGTAACAAGGGCTATTTCCCTCGTGTAAGTTGAAAACCGTAATTTGCCCGTCAAAGCGCACCGCAGCACCAGAAACCAGCGGTTTTTTATATACTACACACGCGCGATTCACAGCATGGCGCGTTGCGAAATTATCGCTGGCATCCAGCACCACATCCGCACTGCTGACCAGCAGCATTAATTCGGCTTCATCAATACGACGGGGTATCGCTGTCACAATAATTTCAGGGTTGATTGCCAATAAAGATTGTCTGGCGGAATCAGCCTTATTCAATCCGATTGCTTCAGTGCGGTGGACAATCTGGCGTTGGAGATTGGTAAGGTCGACTACATCTCCATCACATACCGTCAGCTTGCCGACGCCACTGGCTGCCAGATAGAGGGCTACCGGTGAACCAAGTCCCCCCGCACCTATAAGCAAGGCGTGGGATTGCGATAGTTTTTCCTGGCCTTCAATTCCGATCTGGGGAAGCAGAATGTGTCGACTATAACGTAGAAGCTGATTGTCATTCATTGGAAGTTTGTTGCTGGATTGGTTCAAACTGCTTAAAAAGGTTGCTATTCAGACATCAACTGAATTGCTCAGGATGTTGACTGGTTCGTCTGTTATCGGTATTCCCGCCACTCAACAGGGGTATCATCATGATCACCGTGGGGATGGTGTTCGTAAGCCTGCACAAAGATCTGATGATTTTTAGTCTGTCTTTCAGGCACTTTTAAATTATGCCGCTGAATGTCTTCGCAGTAATAAGCCAGAGCACGCTTAATTTTCTGCAGTAAACTGTTATCCAGATGAAAGTTTTGTTCAATCAATGCATTTTCAATACCTTCAAGCGTGAAATGCATTACATCGTACTTAACGATTACTGCGTATTTATGAGGGGAGAGTTCAACTTCAATATCGCTCAGGCCGCCCAGCAGCAAAAGAACCTGCTCAGCCTGATTCGGAGGAAGCGGGCTGAACATGATTTCTCTGGTCTTGATCAAATCACAAGGCTGCATGATGCGTAGTCCCCTTGGGTTGTGGCATCGCGCTACGGGGTGCCGAAGAATATGCAGGGCAATTGGCCCTTCATTCTTTATGCGTTCAGTATAGCCGAAAACTTACCATAAAGAATATGCCTTCATCCTTCTATTGTTGATGCACCCCAAACCGTTGCTATTTGTTTTGCAGTATTTGCAATCCTTTCAGCAGATTTAGCGCCTGGTTCAACTGATAATCATTTTTGGAAATGACTTCCGCTGGGTCAATTTTTTCATCAGCGCCGCCCTTGCCTTTAGTAGGCTTGGTTTTGGCTGGTTCAACAGGCTTGGCAGCTGGTGTGGCAACGGGTGTGGCAGATTTGCTATCGTCTTTCAGTCCGTTGGACAAATGGCGCTCCAGATCCGCTTCACGCAGGCTTAAAGAAGGTTCTTTGGATTCACCATTAATAGTCGCTTCTTCCACTATGATGTCTGGCGTAATGCCTTTGGCCTGGATAGAACGCCCACTTGGCGTGAAATACCGTGCAGTGGTGAGCTTGATAGCTGTGCCATTTCCTAAAGGGAGTACGGTTTGTACTGAGCCTTTACCAAAAGACTGGGTGCCCATGACTATGGAACGCTTATGGTCCTGTAAGGCACCTGCAACGATTTCAGAAGCAGAAGCAGAACCGCCATTCATCAGTGTGATCAATGGAATGTTCTTGATGGAAGCGGGAAGATGCTTCAGAAAATCGTCTTGAGCGCCGCGCAGATAGTTTTCTTTGCTGGCGGTCAATTTCATTTTGGCATCTTCACTTCTGCCTTCAGTGTAAACAACCAGGGCATTGGGCTGCAAGAAAGCAGCAGAAACTGCCACTGCAGAGTTCAGCAAGCCACCGGGATCGTTACGCAAATCCAATACCATGCCTTTTAAGGGTGCTTTGTTTTCCTTGTACAGGGCATCAATGGCCTTTGCCAGATCTTCACCCGTGTGCTCCTGGAACTGGGTAATACGAATATAACCATAGCCAGGCTCAGCCAGTTTGAATTTCACACTTTTGATTTGAATAACCGCACGCGTCAGCGTGATCACGAGCGGTTTAGGTTCAGTCTTGCGTAAAACGGTCAGGGTAATCTGGGTGTTGGGCTTGCCGCGCATACGCTTGACAGCGTCATTCAACGTCATGCCCTTGATGGGAGTGTCATCCAGCTTGATAATCAAATCACCACTTTTAATACCGGAGCGGAAAGCAGGAGTGTCTTCAATGGGGGAAACAACTTTAACAAAGCCATCTTCCATGCCCACTTCAATACCCAGGCCACCAAACTCGCCTTGTGTACCCACTTGCAGGTCTTTGAAAGCATCAGCGTCCAGATAGGCAGAATGCGGATCGAGGCCGGACAGCATGCCATTTATTGCTTCGCTGAATAATTTTTTGTCTGTTACAGGTTCAACATAATCACTTTTGATTTTGCCAAATACTTCAGAGAAAGCGCGCAAATCATCTATTGGCAGCGGGGCTGCAGTTTCTTTATCTGCGATAGCAGAATAATTCAGACTCAGCATGATGCCCAGTACAGCGCCGAATGATACTAAACCTACTTGTTGCAACTTGCTGCGCATTCCGATCCCCTATAAAAAATTGCATACGCCAAAAGAGTTTACACTAAATTAAGCCGACGTATAAATGAAGATGTTGCCCCTTGCGTTCAAATTTTCAATGTACCCAGCTTAGCGGATCAAAAGGCTTGCTCTGGTACCGTAACTCAAAATAAAGTCCTGCTGTGGGATTGCCACCGCTATTGCCCACTGTGGCGATCGTGTCCCCGGCGCGGATGGCATCTCCGGCCTGTTTATAGAGAGATTCGTTGTTTCCATAAAGGCTCATGTAACTGTTGCCGTGGTCCACAATAATCAGGTTGCCAAATCCGCGAAGCCAGTCAGAAAAAACCACGGTACCGCTCGCGACACTTTTCACCGGTTGGCCGTTGTGCGCTTTGATAAACAGGCCTTTCCATTGTGCGCCACTATCTTCTCTTTGGCCGCCAAAACGGTTGGTTAGTTCCCCGGTAACGGGTAAATTCATTTTCCCTTTGAGTCGCTGGAAAGGCGCGTCAGCGAAGGAGGCATCGGGAGTTTTGTTGATAACCAGCTTGGATGAAGGAGCGGGCTTAGGTTTGAGTGGCTTGCTGGCGGCAATCTTGCTGAGTTTTTCGATCAGACTGGTTAAGCGTTTTTCATCTCGCTGCAAACGGTCTACTTCTTTGCGCTGACTGTCAATTTGTTTGGCAATGCGGATAAGAACTTGTTTTCGGCTGTTTTGCTCGATTTCAAGTTGCTTTTGTTGCGCGATATGTTCATTCCTGATGCGCGACATTTCGAGATTTTTTTCTTCAGTACGCTGACTGAGTGATGCAAGTTGTGTCAGATTCGTTTGCAGTGACTGGATCAGTTCGGTTCGGGCGCGTGCAATAAATGAAAAATAATACAGCTGGCGTGCAATCTGGTTAGGGTCTTTCTGGTTCAACAATGCAGTCATGGGATCTTGCGGGCCATGCAGGTATTGCTGATAAAGAATCTGGTTGACTTGCTCCTGAAGCGCCTTCATATCGTTTTGGGTTTTTTGACTTTGCGAATCTAGTTGAGTAAGGGCAAGCTTGACTTCGTTTTGCTTTTGCGAGAGTTCATGCAGGCTTCGAGCGAGTTTGCTGATGGCTTGCTCAGACTGTTTCAGTTCGTCAGTAGCTTCGCTGCGCGTTTCTTCTGCAGTGTTGATATCTTTCTTGAGGGTTTCTATGCGACCCCGCACATCTTGAAGTTCCTTCTTTGGTGCGGCATGCAGAGGGAAA
>JAYVLG010000033.1:0-2868 GCA_043759595.1 Sulfurirhabdus sp.
ACGTAGGCTACTGACATGCCGATGGATTCACGCACTTATTGGCTTCTCAATCCTATTGTGAAATCACCATTTGGAATGGAGAAGCCCATGAGGTACAGCGATGTGGATTTCCTGGTGTCGGCGCTAGAAAAACCGAAACCAGAAATGGAGCACCACGATTTTGTGCAAAAGCTCCATGCAAAGGAAATTGAAGTTTACGTCGACAAGAATAAGGCAGGATTTTTGTATGGCGCAAGGCATCTATTACCCGACCGGCTCCGTACCCAACAGGCTGTAACCAGAACCTTGGCATTCGGTGGATCGCTTGCAGGCATTGTCTCGTTCTTTCTTGCCCCATGGTGGATCGCAGCAGCAATTCTCATCTTTGGCTTCGCCATGTTCCCTCGGGCGCAACGCCTTGCTGCGAATGGCGTATTGGAGGAAAGCATTTCCAACCCCTATGTATACGCCGTTGCTATGGCAGAAGGCGTGCTGCATATCAAGAAAACGATAAAGGAGTAACTATGAAAAGTGGCTCTGAGTTGATTGAAATCGAGTCGGATGTGGGGCGGCATATTTTGGCAAGTTACTTTGCCAAGGCGCTTGGAGCCTGGCCCCTTTGATTATTTCAACAGCCTCGTTAGGCGTCTGAAATATGCGGCCCGCAATCGAGTTCAAACAGCAAGATTCCACGCTGCTACTTCTTGAAGCCGCGCTTGCTGTTGCCGACGATGGCGGCGGCCTGGGTCTGGGTCAACCTCAGCTTGAATGGTGTTCATATACATTGTCTCTTCGTGTTTACCATTTCGGAGCACCCCCGAAACTATTATTCTTTGATATCAGGTAAATTCGGGCAGGTGATGCTGGATGAGCCGGTAGTAAGATTTGTGTAGAGAACGCAGTTAGCGTCATTGAAGCGGCCACGCTTACTCGGAATGACCACAACTCTGATCCGCTCTCCTGGCGCTATTTCTTTGTCGCTTTCGACATAAGGCCCCGCTCTGAATCGTTCGACTCTTTCAAGTTTCTTCTTTTCATATCCTGCTCTTTCCTCGGCACCTACTTTGGCATCTACTTTGTTGCTATCGCACCCACCAATAGCAACAGTAAGTGCAACGGCTCCAAATACAGCAATACGTTTTGCAGAACTCATGGTGATTCCCTTGAAAGAATTTTTCTCATCTATATCTCCCCAACAACCAATCATCGAAACAGTTTTGTTTATAGGTCGCCGACAGATCGACCCCAGTTCTTTCGAGCCCGTTTAGCGTTCAAGTTGTCCGTTCCCGGGCTTTACGCATTCAATACCCTATCGACAGCTCCTCTATGTCAATCGGCGCAATGCCCGTAGCGAGTTCTGAGTGTGTGTCCGCCGCCACGGCCACACGGCGTAACACCATACGCCACAAGAAAATCGCCGTTCTTCATGATTAGCTTGTACTGGCTCGATGGCGTTCCCTTTGCATTGAAAACCATCGATAACGGTATTCCATGCTCTCCCAGGAAGGATTTTCTTTTTGGTCTCGCTTCACCTGATAGGTAAGCACGCTCATCTTCTAATCCGTGTTGATCGGTTCGAATTTGTCAATTGCATCCACTTGCGAACAAGCCTGATCAGGTCTCTGCGGCCAGCCATCAGACGACAGCTTTTCCATCTGGGCATCCAACAACGCCATGATGGCCACGAGGCGATTTTCAGGGATGGCTCCCACCAACGCTCGCATGGCCCTGTCGGCATGTCTTGTCAGTCGATGCACTGCACCAACCTGTTGGTCCGACCAAGCAATAAATGCTACCCACGCATCATCAGGATTTGATACTTCGGGTTTGATCTCATTGACAAGGCTGAACAGGGGATTGAATCTTTCCTGGTAGACCTTGATTGTACGGATGAGACTTGAAAGATCATCTGGGTGGATCAGTCGCTTGTTCACCACCTCCAATAACTGCTCAAGGCGAGACATCAAATCGGCCTGCGCGTAGCTATCTGGCTCGAAGTCGTCTGCCAGCCTACGCAAAAAGGCAGGAGTGTCGAGGGTGTCGATTCCTGAATCACTCGCCCCCGCCAAGGTGGCGTTACGCTTTCTTGAGAACATGATCTGCGGCACCTCGCCCACATTCCAGCTTGGTCTGATAGAGAAATCTGTCACTGATCCCATGCCGCCCCATCCAGCGGCCTGCATGTGTGCAATTTTTTGCAAGTGCGGCAGGTCGCCGGACTTGTCCTCTGCCTCCCGTAAATGCACCAGGAACAGGCTGGTCTGGCGCGTGACCAACTGGTACTGGAGTGAAAGCTCCAGTCTTCTTGCGTCTGTCAAAGGCTTCAAACGCTCGCTTGCTGCGAGCCGGGCAAGTACTTCGCTTTCTGAGCGCGAGGGGTCAGGGGCAACAACTTGTCCATTGCCACATCCACCGACCGCATACGAGAGAACCGGCGGCTCTTCAGGGGCCGTCTCGAATCCCGCGAATACATGGACGGTTTCCCCGTCGAAAAGGGCGTTAGGCAGCGCTGTCGTCCATTTTGGGGTTGTGTGCCAGTCGACCGTGAGATTGTTGGCTCGCGGAAGCCGGATGCGGCGGAACATCCTCACGATGGCAGCCTCGATGTCCTCATTGGGCGCCACAAGTTCGCAGGCGCCACCGGTTTCCTCTGCCAACTGGCGCAGCAGAGTTTCCGCAGGCGCGCTGCCGACCCCTACCGCAAAAATCCGGTGTCCTGATCGGCGTGCTACATCAATGATTCCCTCGATGTTCCAGACCTCGCCATCCGTAATCAGGAGCACATCCATGCCGTCTGTCTCGCCATTCTCATGACTCAGGTCAAAGACGGATCGAAGCGCACCCTCGGTTTCCGTGCCCCCCATATCGGCGTCGGTGCGATCGATGGAT
>JAYVLG010000034.1:0-33280 GCA_043759595.1 Sulfurirhabdus sp.
TGCAACAGGTCCCAGTTCCATGATTCTTCCTGATCTGACAGAACTGGTTGCCCTGCGCGGTGCCGCACATGGCCTAAGCTTACATACGCACCGACCCGCCTTGGCAATGTTGCAAGGGGGACACCGCAGCGCCCAGCGAGGACGAGGCCTGGATTTCGAGGAAGTGCGACGCTATGCCCCCGGTGACGATACCCGCGCCATCGACTGGCGAGTCACTGCCCGACGCGGTCAGCTCTACACAAAACTGTTCAGGGAAGAACGGGAACGTCCTGTCTGGTTGGTGGCAGATCTGCACTCAGGCCTTTTTTTCGGCAGTCGCTATCAGTTGAAATCAGCTCTGTTATTACGCACGGCAAGTATGCTGGCCTGGGTTGCAACCTTGGGCGGCGACCGCCTGGGAGCACTGATCACCAACAATCAGGCTTCGCCCCAAATCTTCCCGCCTCGCGCAAGAGAAGCGGGCGTATTGCCCGTACTGGAAGCGCTGGTAGAGGCCCAGCCAAAGATGCCTGGCGTACCTGATGATAAAGGGCTTAACTTGGCTCTGGCTTCCTTGCGCCCTCTTCTCCAGCCTGGCAGTCTGGTGCTGATTTTAAGTGATTTCAGCGGACTGAATGACCTTACTGAAGCCAGCTTGGCAGGCATAGCCTTTCACAATGACTGTCGACTATTGTGGCTGACCGATCCTTTGGAAAGCACTGGCTTACCCACGGGAAAATATCGGGTTGGCCTGCCCGGCCGGCTTTGGTGGATGAATGGTGAGCAAAGCCGAACTGTCTGGCAAGAGAAGTGGGTTGCAAGAGAAAAGCGTTTAGACCACATTGCCCGCCACCTCAACCTCCCGCTAATTCGGCTGGATACCCAAAAACCTGTAACGGAAACCCTTCCCACCCTGCTCAGGGAATCAACATGGTAGGAAATGACACTGACTGGCTCTCCAAACTGGCACCGCCACATGCTCCATCCCCCGCAGGTTGGTGGCCGCCAGCACCGGGTTGGTGGGCATTGGCGCTAATTCTGCTATTCATTCCCGGGATCATAATCTACCGATACTATCGTCTTAAACCTCGCCTTAGTCGTATCGCCTTGCGCGAACTCAAACAATTGGAATCCAGCGTGATCAATGACTCTCAGCTTGCCAGCGAACTGGAACGACTGATGCGCCGCTATGCACTTGCCATCTATGATAGAGAGAGTGTGGCCAGCTTGAGTGGCGACACCTGGTTAGCCTTTATTGCCAGTCACGGGGCCAAAGAAATGAATGGTGCAACCGGTCAAAGCTTTTTATGTGCGGCATATGGCAGCCAGGTAAAAACTGATCGCGCACGATGGTTGCAAGGTGCCAGAAGTTTCTTGAGGCGCTATTGATGATTCATTTTGAATGGCCATGGATGTTAGTTTTCCTGCCACTGCCCTGGCTGCTGAATAATTGGCTGCCACCTGCTCAGCCGTCCAGTGCCGCCTTGTTTTTTCCTTTTGCCGCAACAGTTGAGACTAATTCAACAACTGCAGTCCGCACGCTGCCTCGACTTCGTAAATGGCTATTCGCACTAGTCTGGTTGCTGCTGATGCTTGCAGCTATCCGCCCTCAATGGCTAGGTAATCCAGAATCTGTGCCTATTACCGGACGGCGTCTGCTATTAGCGGTAGACGTTTCCGGCTCAATGTCCACGCAAGACATGGCCGGAGGCTATACCCGGCTGCAGGTCGTGCAAAAAGTGGCCGGGGATTTCATCCGCCGCAGACAGGGCGATCAATTAGGCCTCATCTTGTTTGGAACCCGCCCATACCTGCAGGCGCCACTCACCACTGATCAACATACCGTAAATCAGTTTCTGAATGAAGCCATGGTGGGTGTGGCTGGTACACAAACGGCCATTGGCGATGCCATCGGCTTGGCTATCAAACGATTAAGAGACAATTCAGACAAGGGTGGACATAAAGGCGACACGGTGTTGATTCTGCTTACTGACGGCAGCAACACCGCCGGCGCCATGCCGCCAAAAGAGGCTGCAAAAATGGCAGCTTCAGTCGGCTTGCGCATTTACTCCATCGGTGTGGGTTCCGACGAACAACCGGACTTTTTCGGTCTTGGCGGAGGCAGCGATCTCGACGAAGACACCTTGAAATTCATTGCTAAAATTACAAATGGGGAGTACTTCCGAGCAACTGACGCCAGCGACCTTGAAAAGGTCTACGCCCGCATCGACAAACTGGAACCCAGTGCCGCGAAACAGCAATGGTATCGTCCAAGGGACGAATGGTTTCAATGGCCACTCGGATTGGCCTTGCTACTCAGCATTCCAGCTGTATTGTGGAGCGAAAAAAGATGGATCTGATGCAGCATTTTCACTTGCTACGGCCTGGCTGGTTGCTTGCGTTGCCACTGCTGTGGGGAATAAGTTTCTGGCTGGCCCGACGCAATAGTGGAGATAGAGACTGGAAACAGCTAGTTGACTCGGATCTGCTGCCCGGCCTGCTTCTGGCGAAAGGCAGCAAGCGCAACTGGACACCTTGGCCATGGTTAGCGCTGGCCTGGACAATTGCGGCATTGGCTCTGTCAGGGCCAAGCTGGCAAAAAGAAACCTCTGTCGCTTTTCGAGGCAGTGCAGAATGGGCGATTGTATTGGACTTATCTCCATCAATGGCAGCCACTGATTTAAATCCAAATCGGTTCACTCGTGCCCGTTATGCTATAGACGACATTCTCAACGCCGCGAAAGATGCACGCGTGGGTTTAATCGCATTTAGCGACGAACCCTATACTGTCACACCAATGACAGAAGATGTCGCCACTATACGAGCGCTCTTGCCGCCACTAAGCCCGGACATCATGCCGAGTGCGGGAGACAATGTTGCACCTGCTCTTGACCAGATTGAAAAACTGATCAGGCAAGGTGGTGCTAAAAATGGCCAGATTATAGTACTGACCGATGGCTTTTCAGATCCAGCTGCAGCCTTCGAAGCAGCCAGAAAACTCAAATCACAAAGCATGACGGTGAATGTGGTCGCAATCGGCACCTCTGCAGGCGCGCCTATCAGCAAACAGGATGGTGGCTTTGTCCAAAATACGCAGGGAAAACTTAAAATGGCAAGCCTGGATGTAGATCTGTTACAGCAACTAGCCTCTGCAGGAGGTGGTCGCTTCGTGGAACTGTCCCAACTGCCTGACTTGCTCAGTAATCTGCAAGCACGGACAGAACAAATTGGCAAAGTGAATTCCCAGAAAAATATCCAGGTACAACATTGGTTAGATGGCGGAGTATGGCTGCTACCCTTCCTGTTATTGGCAGCAGCCTTTCTGGCAAGACGGGGATGGTTATGAAGCGAGGGCTGTTAATACTATGTCTGCTGGTATGGACTGCCAGCGCACAGGCAGGTGATGCCTGGAAAAACTTGTGGTTCACAGCTGATCAACAAGGTGAACAACTCATGCAACAGGGTAAAGCTGCAGAAGCTGCGCGAATTTTCAGCAACCCACGACGTAAGGCCTATGCCGAATTGCAGGCAAAGGATTACCAGCATGCTGCACAAGATTTCAAAATTTTCAATGACAGCGATGGGCATTACAACCGAGGCAATGCGTTAGCGAAAGCTGGTCAGCTTCAAGAAGCGATCAAAGCCTATGATGCAGCACTGGCACATGACCCAAAAAATCAGGATGCTCGCCACAATAGGGAATTAGTAGCCAAGGCACTTCAAAAACAACCACCCCAGTCCAAGCCCTCTGCCATTGACAAATCTTCAACCAGCGAGAACAAAAACACTAAAAATAATCAGCCAGATAGCAAACAAGATACTAACAAGCAAAGTGATCAGGAAAAGAACTCGTCTTCCCAGGACACATCAAATAATGAGCAACAAAAACAAGATAATCGAGACAAGACCGCCCAAAACAACACCAATCAGGGTAAAAATAAAGAAGCCAGGTCAGAACAGAAAGATGCTAATCCGGAACAGAAAGCAAATCCGGAACAGAAACAACGCACCCAGGAAAAGCAACCCGGACAGAATAACAAACTCAACTCTCAGCCTCAACCAGGCAACGATGCCAAAGCAGCCAAACAAGATGCAGAAGCTGCTCTGAATAAATTACCTGCAGGCAAAAAAGGAGCCCTCTCAAACACACCTGTCAGTGAAAAACAACTTGCACAAGAGCAATGGTTGCAAAGCATTCCGGACGACCCCGGTGGTTTGTTGCGACGCAAATTCATGATCGAGCATATGATCCGACAGCAAGGCACTAATCCATGAAAAAGACATATCTTATTGTTATTTTATTGTTAACTTCCGGACTGAGTCTGCCAGCATCGGCAGCAATCACCGCCATGCTGGACAAAAACCAGGTCGGCATTAGCGAATCTGTTCAGCTCACGCTGCAACATGATGGGCAAACCAGCAGCCAACCTGATCTAAGCCCCTTAAATCAGGATTTTAATATACTTGGACGAAGCACGGGCTCTACCATTCAGTTCATCAATGGAAAAATGTCCTCACAAGTGCAGTTAAGCCTTGCTATCGCACCTAAACACAGTGGTAAATTAATCGTGCCAGCGCTGCAATGGGATGGACAGTTTTCTCCCGTGCTTGCGTTGAGCGTCAGCAGTAACAGCGCAATGGGACAAACCGCAAACCCTTCTCATGGAAATGCATCCCACGCATTCGTCACCACCACACTGGATCAGAAACAACCCTATGTGCAAGCAGCAGTTACGCTGACCGTTCGGCTTTATACTGACGAACCTCTGATAGAAGCCAGTCTGGATTTTCAACCCAACAATGAAGTACAGATCCAGCAACTTGGGAAAGACCGTCAGACCAGCGAAACACGCAATGGCCGAAATTACCAGGTCATTGAACGAAAATATCTGTTGTTCCCACAACGCAGTGGTCGGATAACTTTGGATGGTCCTGTACTTAATGCCCAGGTACAGGATGCTCGCAATCCCGATCCAATCAGCCAGGACCCGTTTTTCAAGAATTTTTTAGGGCATAACCCTCTCGCCGGCATGTTAAACGCTACCCGGCCCTTACGACTTCAAGGTGAACAGATCGTTTTAAACGTATTGCCTCGACCTGCTGGCAATACTGGTCAAATGTGGCTACCTGCCCAAAATATGACGTTAGAAGAAACCTGGCAGCCAGGCACAGGGCTTATCCATGCTGGAGAACCCATTACCAGGCATCTGCATCTTACCGCTAAAGGGTTAACAGCAAACCAATTGCCTGACATGAGTTCATTGATGAACCTGCCGGCAGGCCTTCGAGCCTATCCAGACCAGCCCAAACTGAATACGGAAGTTCAAGGAGACGGGGTTATCGGCACCAGGGATCAAGACATTGCTTTGATAGCCAATCAAGCTGGTAAATATGTCATACCCGCTACGCATCTATTATGGTGGGACACTAATAAAAACATTCAGCGTGAGATTGTTTTACCCATGCACACACTGGATGTGCTGCCCGGTACGGCTGCCGTATCCGCTAGTACAATGCCTTCCAGCAATCAAATTGCGCCTGTTTCGAATCCACCCCCCAAGCATGATTCCCCTACATCTACAAAGCAAACAAGCACGGCGAATTCTTACTGGCCATGGATCAGTCTGGGTCTGATAGTTCTTTGGATCGCTACTATTTTTGCATGGTGGCGCAGCGGTCGATCCAAACACCCAAAGTTGCCAACCGGACTTAAACAGAATACAGCCATTCCAACTTCAAAATCCAGCTCTGACGATCCCCGCAAAGCATTTCAGCAAGCCTGCCTGAAAAATGATCCACATTCTGCGCGTCGCCACCTTCAAGACTGGGTCAAGGATACTTGGCCGAATGATCCTCCCGTTGGTCTCAAAGCGATCTCAGAGCGATTGGGCATACCCAATCTGAAACCATTGCTGAATCAGCTTGATAGAGCCTGTTATGCCGGTGAGGAATGGAAGGGACGGGCATTAATGGAAGCACTCAAATCATTGCCCGTCAACACAAAGAAAGCAATGCAGTCTGCACCGGAACTATCTGAGTTGTATCCATAACAGGATAGAAGGTATTAGACGGTACAGTGCTGTGGCACAAGCACATTAAAGTCAGAACGCTCCATGCCTGTAGTACTACGCCATGAATTTTTCAAACATATCCGGCCTTGAAATTTAGGGGACAGCTGAATCAATGGTGATAATTATATTCTTTTCACCTATCCTGGTTTTACCACTTCCTCCTTGCAGATCACCCGACTGAGGCATTGCATTACCCGATTTTGATACCCTTGCAAGTACTTCAACCTCCGGGAAATTAGACAGTTTAAGTTGCGCCATCATTGCCATGTCATCCGTCAGCGTGAACTTGAATGGCAAATCCTTGACCTGCTTTTCGATAATCGCGAGGGGCATTTTAGGCCCGTTCAGCGCACGAGCAAACACAAACACTTTATCAGTTGGCGATGCTTTTGAAACGAGCGAAGGGCTCAAAACAACCTCACCACTGACGCTTCCACTGACTGTTGCAGATTTATTTTCACCAGCAGCAAAATCAGCAAGATTATCCAACTTTGTTTCGGTACGTGCCCCAGGTGTGAGCATTTTCCTGGCTTCATTAATGTTCATGGAAATATCGCGCGCATCTTCAGAATCGGGTGGCAACTGCTTAAGCAATTTTTCCCAGTAGTTCACCGCACCAGCAAAATCATTGCGCTCAAACGCTTCAGAACCTGCCAGCATCAGGGCCTTGGCATTATTTCCATCCACTGCCAGCGCTTGCTTAATCAACCCAGCCGGTTTCCCTTCTAGGCGTCGATTATTCACCATACCCTGAGCATCAGCGTAATCAGCCAGCAACCTCGCATCTGCAGGCAACAGCTTAACCGCATTTTCGAATGCATTTACCGCATCAGAAAAACGTCCTGCCTCAGCATAGGAATGAGCAAGAAGCGCCCAGCCTGCGCCATCTTCAGGTGAGTTACGCAGACGCTCCGCAAGCTGTTCCACCAACGGATTAAGCTGGCCACCTGTTGAATGCCCCATGTCGGAATTATCAGCCGCGGATTGCGGTGCTACTGCTTGTGGCGACCCCAGCTTCAGGTAAAGCAAAACAGCCACAAGCGGAACGACCACAAGCAACACAGCAGCTAGCGGCAAGTTGCGGCCAGCAGTAGTCGCAACATCTTTTGCCTGAGCATCGGTCAGCATGCGGCGCTCCAGTTCACGGCGACTTTCATCGTATTGCTCAGAATTCAGCGCACCATTATTCAGATCGCGTTCCAATTCAGCAAACTGCTCACGATAGAGCGCTACATTCATTGCGGCATGCTCGCCTCGTATATTTCGATACATGCCAAGCAAGGGAGGCAATAAAAAAGCTAGGGTCACGTATATCAACCCGGCAAGAGAGAACCAGAATACCGTCATACTTGCTCCCCATTGTTTTGCAGCAATGCTTCCGCTTTTTTGTGATCTTCTTCGCTGAGCTGACCTTGCACTGCCAGCCGTTGGCGGCGGGTCTTCAGATAGCGGACCAACATCAATCCAACGACCAAAAGCAGTGCAAATGGCCCAAACCATAACGCCAGTGTTTTTGCATTGAGTGGTGGGCGATACAACACGAAGTCGCCATAGCGACTTACCATGAATGCCACAATTTCCTTGTCACTCATACCCTTCTCAGCCATGCCACGCATTTCCCGGCGCAGGTCACCTGCCAGATCAGAGTGTGAATCCGCCAGAGTCTGGTTCTGGCAAACTAGACAACGCAATTCATTAGCCAGCGCCATCATACGTGCCTCTACTTCAGGATTTTCCGCAATAGGCACAGCTTCTTTTGCAAAGGCTATGACAGGCAAAAAAAACAAAACCAGGAGAAAACGTTTCACTTTTGCAACTCCTTTACCATCGGCATAATCTTGTCGCGCAGAATTTCAGGCGTTATAGGTCCGGTCTGTTTATAGCGAATCACACCTTGCCGATCAATCAAATAAGTTTCCGGCACACCGTATACACCATAATTAATACCCACACGACCATCCTCGTCAAAAGCAACAGTTGTATAAGGGTTGCCCATGCCGTTCAGCCAGCGCATGCCATCAAGCCGGTTATCCTTGTAATCCATGCCGACGATGGGCACCACACCGCTCTTTCCAAATTCGACTAATAACGGATGCTCATCACGACAAGCGCCGCACCAGGATGCCCATACATTGAACAACCATACTTTGCCCAGCATTTCCTTCTGCGTGAAGGTTGCTGCCGGGTTTTCCAGGTTGGGTAGCGTGAAATCGGGAGCTGGCTTACCTACAAGCGGCGAAGGCACATCGCGCGGATTCAAGTTCAGGCCGATACCCAGGAACACCAGCAGAACAATAAAAACACCTAATGGTAATAGGTAACGATTCATGCCTTGGCACCTTGTACCTGCAAAGGGGAATGATCAGCCGGTTTTGCAATCCGTTTCTTCATGCGATACCGCTTATCGCTTACAGCCAAAAACCCACCCATTGCCATGATGATGCAACCACCCCAAATCCAGTCCACTAGTGGTTTGTAATAAACACGTACACTCCATGCACCGTTCTCCACAGGTTCCCCCAGCGACACATACAAATCGCCAAGTATGGTCGGTCTGATCGCTGCTTCTGTCTGCGGCATGTTAGATGAAAAATACGTACGTTTTTCCGGATGCAATTCAGTCACGGGCTGACCATTACGACTAACCAGCACTGTACCGTGCATGGCTTTATAATTTGGCCCTGGAATTTCTGTCACCCCCTTAAACTGGAACTGGTAGTTGTTTACATGCACCACATCGTTCACTTCCATCTTCACATCTTTTTCCACCTCAAAACCTTTGACCAACGTGACGCCAGCAACAAAAACCGCAATACCAAAATGCGCCAACTGCATACCCCACCAACTGCGCGACTGCTTGGATAATCGCGACAATACTCCACCTGTGGCTGCACTATGTTTGATGGCATCGGCAAATCCCGCTGCAACACTGAATGCTACCCATAAAGCCAATGCAATCCCCAGAGCAATCATTGGCGTCCATTTACCCAGGGCAAATGGCACGATCACCCCAAGCAATACGCTTGCTATCAACGGCCAACGCAACCGAGCCAGCATTTCCTGCATATTCCCTTTTTTCCAGCGCATCAGCGGCCCCACCCCCATTAACAACAATGCAGGCACCAGCAACGGCACGAATACGGCTTCAAAATACGGTGGTCCAACAGATATCTTACCCAACCCCAAGGCATCCAGAACCAAGGGGTATAGCGTACCAAGCAGCACTGTTGCTGCAGCCACGCTCAGCAATACGTTGTTACCCAGCATCATGGATTCACGGGATGCAAGCTCAAACGCGCCACCCAAACCAATTTTTGGTGCGCGCCAGGCAAACAGAATCAACGAACTCCCCACGACAAAAGCAAGGAACATCAGAATAAAAATGCCGCGTTTAGGGTCAGTAGCAAAAGCATGCACTGAAGTCAGCACGCCCGAACGCACCAGAAAGGTTCCCAGCAGGCTCAATGAAAAAGCGCTGATTGCCAGTAATATTGTCCAGCTTTTAAAGCCGCCACGCTTTTCCGTTACCGCCAGCGAGTGGATCAACGCAGTCCCGACCAGCCACGGAATAAATGACGCATTTTCAACCGGATCCCAGAACCACCACCCTCCCCAGCCCAGTTCGTAATAGGCCCACATACTACCCATGGCTATACCAACAGTCAGGCACATCCAGGCCATCGTTGTCCAAGGGCGCGACCACCGAGCCCAGGCTGCATCAAGCCGCCCAGACAGCAGGGCAGCGATGGCAAAAGCAAATGCTACCGAAAAACCTACATAACCCATGTACAGCATAGGCGGGTGAAATACCAATCCCGGATCCTGTAATAATGGATTCAGATCACGCCCATTTAACGGCATTGGAAACAGGCGATCGAATGGATTGGAAGTGAATAACAGAAATGCCAGAAAACCAACACTCACCAAACCCATGACACCAATCACCCGCGCCACTGTGTCATCCGGCAAATGTTTACTGAATATCGACACGGCAAATGTCCAGCCACCGAGTATCAGCACCCACAGTAAAAGCGAACCTTCATGCCCACCCCACACTGCACCAAAGCGATACACTGCGGGCAAATCAGAATTGGAATTCGAAGCCACATACAACACGGAAAAATCGTTGGTGAGAAAAGCATAGACCAGGCAACCGAAAGCGAATGACACCATAAAAAACTGGCCACGCGCTACAGGTCTGGCTAACGCAATCAGCGTGGCATCGCTGCGAGCCGCACCTATCAAAGGAAATATGCCCTGAATCAACGCCAACAGGGCAGCCAGGATAAGTGCGAATTGTCCAAGTTCAGGGATCATGGTTTAGCTCCTTTCTGTTTTTGTGCCTGCTCGATTGCACTTTTAGCTTCAGGCGGCATGTAATTTTCGTCGTGTTTGGCCAGCACATCTTCTGCGCGAAACACCCCATCTGCTTCCAGCTTACCTTGCGCTACCACACCTTTTCCCTCACGGAAAAGGTCTGGCAATATTCCTTTGAATACAACCGGCATGCTGCGTGCCGTATCAGTGACAACAAAATGGACGGTCAAACCATCCCCTTCGCGTTTCATGCTTCCTGACTCTACCAGCCCACCAATCCGAAATGCCTTGTTGAGTGGCACTTCCTTGTTAAACACTTGAGTTGGCGTAAAGTAAAATGCGACGTTGCTATTGAGCGCATTCAGTATCAGTGCAGTGGCAATGCCTATCACCACCAAACCAACCATGATATAAGCAAAGCGTTTTTGCCTAACTTTCAAGATTTTCTCCCCTGCAACGCAATCAGGCGTTTCAGTAATTCTTTGCGCCGCTGCTTCAGAAACCACACTTCAAACACCAGGCACATTAACGTTACTCCAAATGACCACCATACATAGCGTGCATAACCGCCCATATGGAAAAAGTCGAAAACCGATTTCATTTTTTCATCTCCTCTATGAGCTCAGCCACCCAAGTCGTTTTCCGTTCTCTTTCCAGAATCTCGCAGCGAACACGCGCAAGGGATACGGCAATCGAATACATCCAGCACGCCAATGCCATCAATAACATACCAGTAAGCATAGTGGCTGCCATACTGGGAGATTTGGTCATACTCACCGATGCGCCCTGATGCAGGGTATTCCACCACTTCACTGAAAAATAGATAATCGGCACATTGACTGCACCAACCAGCGCCAGCACTGCACCCGCCTTGTCTGCGCGACGCGTATCGTCAATCGCTGCCTGTAATGCCATGAAACCAAGATATAAGAACAACAGAATCAATTCAGAAGTGAGCCGTGCATCCCACACCCAATATGCGCCCCACATTGGCTTACCCCACAATGCGCCTGTCCACAAAGCGATAAAGGTGAACAGCGCACCGGTCGGAGCCAATGCGCGTGCCATCATGTCCGACAGCCGCGTGTTTAGAACCAAACCGAACCCGGCGTATGCAGCCATCAAAAGGTAAATAAACATCGACATCCACGCTGCAGGCACATGGATAAAAATAATGCGGTAGGCTTCACCTTGTTGTGCATCGGTAGGCGCTACAAAAAAACCAACATACAACCCTGCAATGGCAAACCCAACCGCCAAAAGGGAAAACCAGGGTATCATTTTGCCAGCCAGGCCATAAAAAACCTTGGGTGCGGCAAATCTGAACAGGCTGAATTCCTTCATTGCTTCCTTACTCCAAAGCGATCCGCAAAGCTGCTGCTGTCGCAAGCGGCGCAAGCAAGAGCGACAATAACAGTAATGCCCCCAAAATCGAAAAATGGGCTTCAGCGCTTAAGCCACCACTCACTGCTTCCACTGCACCAGCTCCAAAAACCAATACTGGAATGTACAGCGGCAACACCAGCAACGCAAGTAACGCGCCACCACCTCGCAAACCAAGGGTCAATGCGGCGCCTATACCACCAATCAAACTCAAGACCGGTGTACCCAGCAATAGCGCAATCACCAATACCGTCAGAGACTCTCCTGACAAACCATATTGCACGCCGATTACCGGCGCAATCAATGTCAGTGGCAGCCCGGTCACAATCCAGTGCGCCAGCGCCTTACCCAGTGCCAGCAGCGCTAATGGGCGAGGCGACAATACCATCTGTTCCAATGTACCATCCGCATAATCGGCAGCAAACAGTCGACTCAAGGACAACAGCGCGGCGAGCAATGCGGATACCCAGATAACCCCTGGCCCCATAGCTCGCAACAATTTCGTTTCCGGCCCGACGCCAAGGGGAAACAGGCTGGCTGCCACTACGAAGAAGAAAAATACAGTGAGCACATCCGCACGTCGGCGCAGGGCCAGCTGAATATCACGCCTTATAATGCAAAAAACATCATCCATCAGCCGACACGAATCTCAAAATTGAAACTGACCTTGAGTGGCTGATGCGTCGTCAGCACGACCAACCCTCCCGCTTTCAGATGCTCTGACAGCATTTCCTCGACCAGCGCTACAGCCTGCACATCCAGTGCGGCAAGCGGCTCATCCAGAATCCATAAACGAGATTCGGCGAGTAACAATCTCGCCAGTGCCACGCGACGTCTCTGTCCTTGAGACAACAATTTTGCAGGAAGTTCCTCATAACCATTAAGTCCAACCCGATTCAGCACCGCCACAATCTTATTTTCAGGCGCAACAACGCCTGCCACGGTAGCGGCAAAGCTCAAGTTTTCCATAGGGGACAATTCTTCTTTAACACCGTTGTGGTGGCCGAGGTAAGCCATGTTATGGCAATAATCACTACGTTGATCATCAATCTTCTCACCTTGCCAACGCACCTCACCCGATGTCGGCTGTGAAAGGCCGCACAATAGACGCAGCAAGCTGGTTTTACCAGTGCCGTTGGATCCACTCACCAACAACATTTCGCCCGAACCAAGCACAAAGTCCAGGTCCTTGAATAATTCGCGATCGCCGCGCACACACTGAAGGGAAATCGCTTCAAGCATAAAATGTTTTGTGATTATTGAGGATACAACTCAAATCAAGGCCGATCAGAATTAACCGGCAATGACTAAATTTTCTTAAATTATAACAGACTAGCGTAATTTGAATGCCAGTTAAATAAAGTTAAGAATCTACTTTATAATCAGTTTTGATGCAAGATACAAAACATCCCACTGTAGAGAACAAGTAATCTGTCCGGAGTTGTAGCAAACTATCTGACCGGTTTTATGCTGTGCCTAAAGGAGGCACAGCATAAAGCGGACAGAGTTGCTACAGAAGATTCGGAAGATGCGATTTGAAGAAGCATATGGTGGCTGGCAGAGAGACAGGCTAACCATAGAAGAGGCAGCTAGCCTGCTGGGTGTGAGTGAATTAATCGAATTACCCAATCAGGCAATTATCGTTTGCGCAGGCGGAGAACTACCCACCCCCATGCTCAAAAAAATCGGAATTCAGGTGAATGCGCACTATGGCACCTAAGCTGACTCGTCAGAAATGTGGTATCCGAAGTTCCTGACAAACCGGATCAAAAATTTCCTTATAATACTTTCAGGTGGCTACTCTATAAATTCGGAAAGGAACCCAAGACGAAATGAAGAACATAGCGAACATTGCATGTATCCAGACTCTGGTCCGCCTGCCTGCCTGCGCACTGCTCACCATTGCATTGCTGGGAGCCACTGTCATTGCACACGCAGCAGAGCCATCGATTAATATTTCATTCGGCACGCAAAAGCAACACCTCACCCGCACCGAACTACTCAGGCACCCTGCCCTTCGTACCATCAATGTTCAAAACGACGTAGTATATAAACGTACAACAAGCTATCAGGCCATACCTTTATCCGCATTGATCACTTCCTTGCCAAACATAGAAACGATGCAGTTTACTGCAGTCGATGGATTTATAGCCAATATCCCCGGTAGTTTGCTTACCAGCGAAGCTCAACCATGGTTGGCAATAGAACAGACGAATGCTGCGTGGCCAATACTAAAACCGGGAAGCGGCAGTGCCGGACCATTTTATTTGGTGTGGCTGGCTCCGGAAAAAGCCGGTATCTCGCCTGAGCAGTGGCCATACCAGATTGTCAATATTTCGGAAGCAGCGTCATTAGAAAAACGCTATCCGCAAATTCTGCCGAAGACGGGTGCGAACAGTGCTGAACAACGCGGGATGCATGTATTTATTGCCAACTGCGCGGCGTGCCACAAGATAAATGGCGGCGGCGATGCGATGGTTGGCCCCGACCTGAATATCCCTTTAAACCCCACCGAATATTTTAAGGAACCATTTTTGCGCAAGCTGATTCGCGATCCGACATCGGTAAGAAACTGGGCTCAGCGCACTATGCCAGGGTTCTCAACCTCTGCGTTGAGTGAAGCAAAGCTGAACGACCTGCTGGCATATCTGAGCCAAATGGCAATTCAACGCTAATATTGTTGACGAAATATTGGCGTTAACAAGCTACCATTGGCTGTTTCACTTCGAAATTGAATCCGCGGAAAATTAAAGTCTGTCGGACCAAGGTTACGAGGCAATTCCCTATAACTATCACTGATATTTAGTGATTCCAGATTTACTTATGGATTGCACCTATAGGTAAACGCGAACTTTGCTTCGTCCCACTTCTGCAGACAGTCTTATACTTGCTGTCGAAAGCTGTTTAAGTCAAAAATGGCAAATATACATTAACTTTGTATGAGCACATTCGTGCGTTCAACTTGACCCCTGATTTCCCTGGGCCTCGAGAATACGAGCGAGGATCATCAATTCATGCGGATTTAAATCAGAAACCACCCAATAAACCATTGATCCCTCAGCCCAATGTACCATCTGATACCCCTGGCTCGATTGCGTTTGCACAGCAACTTTGTGTTTGCTGGCATCAGGCCAGATATAGACATTAATAAGATGCTGACGATGGCGGTATACCAGCGCCGCAACCGTTCGGTGATTGATATAGTCAAGCCTGCCACCTACCAACGGGAACCCCTGCGCGGTCAGATCATTAACCGTTGGCGAAAAGTCGAGCTTGCCGTTAAACCACGGCTTTACCGTATGATGGTCGGAAGAAGCCACATCGGCAATATGATTAACCATCAGCGAGCGCACGTGGCTAGAAACCACATCTTCCGCCAAAAGATCATCGGGTGAAGGGATGGCCAAATAAAGGCTGACACTCCAGGCCAGGGCGACAACCGAGGTGAGCGCAGTGCCAAAATTAAACCAGTTAAACGATCCAAACCATTTCTGTGCCCGCGTTTTCGATTGCACCGGGTGTGCATTTTTCAAGGGCAACGCTTCCCTGATACGACTTTCCAGCTGGCTGGGCGCACGAAAGTAGGAGGCGTGCTTTTTAAGTTCAGCACGCAGCGCGCTCTGGCTTGCCAACTCTCCCTGGCAAGCCGGGCATCCTTGAAGATGATTATCGATCTCGATAGACTCCAACACGCTCAGTTCCTGATCCACATAGGCGGGCAATAGCGCCAAGATTTCTTTGCAATCCATCGTATAACTCCTTAATTCATCCGTTCAAGACTTTCCAACAGCAGCTTGCGACCGCGTGCGAGGCGCGACATCACTGTTCCGATGGGAACGCCAACGACAATGGCAATTTCCTTGTAGGATAAATTTTCCAGCTCTCTCAATATCAATACCTCACGAAACTCCAAAGGGAGTTGCGCCAGCGAATGGTTTATCCGCCGTTTATCATCATTGCGCGCCACAATCGCTTCGGGATTGTTGTCGGCCTGATTGAGTAATGTGGCCGAACCCTCCTCGTGGAGGCCGTGAACCTCTTCGTCAAAAGGGGTGTTCTTTATGTGCTCCCGATTTTTCTGCAACCAGGTGTAAGTGGTGTTCCTGACGATAGCGAGCAACCATGCCCGTGCATCTTCCCCATGGCACCCATCGAAGAACTTGTAAGCACGCAGATAGGCTTCCTGCACAATATCTTGTGCATCCTGGTCGCTATGGCTTAACCAACGCGCCAGATTGTAAGCCGTGTTCAGATGCGGCAATACAATCTCCTCAAACCGCCGGGCTTTCATTGCTTCAGTCACCGCCATTTATCATTATCTTCAATGTGCATTACCGATCATTTAACCATTTTATTCCAGAAACAGTGTTTTAAATCCCTAACCGTGGCCATAAGCCTGCCATAAAGTGTTCATGATCTCATTCAAAAACAGCGAAAAAAACACAATTCGCGTCTGCAATCACCTCTTTCAAACCCAGCTATTTTGTTCACACACGCATATTTTTGACAAGCGAGGGAATAAATAATCTACAGAAACGGTAATGCATGTTACTACCATTTATTTTCAAAAAACCTTCAGGAGAACGACATGAAAAAGACCATAAATCGACGCGATTTTTTGAAGCTGGCTGGACTGGGTGGTGTGGTATTTGCCTCCGGCCTGAGCAATTTATCCCATGCTGCCAATAAAGCCTCGGAGGAAAGTAGCGCTTACGACGATTTTTACTTCGTTCAATTGTCAGACATGCACTGGGGATTCGAAGGGCCACCCAACCCGGATGCCAAGGGCACATTGAAGAAAGCCGTTACTGCAGTCAATAGCCTGGAGCAGCAACCTGACTTTATCGTCTTCACCGGCGACCTGACTCACACAACCGATGACCCCAAGGAACGCAGGAAACGTATGGCAGAATTCCGCGGCATCGTGAGCGAATTGAAAGTAAAAGACCTTCGTTTCTTGCCGGGTGAGCATGATGCCTCACTGGACCGGGGCGAGGCCTATCAGGAATTCTTCGGCAAGACCCAATACACTTTTGACCACAAAGGCGTGCACTTCATCGTTCTCGACAATGTTTCAGACCCAGGTGCAAACATCGGAGATGAGCAACTTCAGTGGCTCGCGGCTGATTTGAAACAATTACCGAAAGACGCAAAGATCGTGGTATTCACCCATCGCCCTTTGTTTGATCTTTACCCGCAATGGGACTGGGCCACTCGTGATGGTGCCAAAGCAGTGGAACTGCTCCTGCCTCACCCCAATGTCACAGTGTTTTACGGTCACATCCACCAGGAGCACCACCACATGACCGGGCATATTGCCCACCATGCTGCCAGATCGCTCATATTCCCTTTGCCGATTGCCGGCTCTCAACCCAAGCGAGCACCGCTACCGTGGGATCCTGCGCAACCCTATAAGGGGCTGGGATTTCGCAGTATCGAGGCCGAGGTTAAAAAGGCCGAATATGTTATTACAGAATTACCTGTTTCAAAAGGATAGCATCATGAAAATAAAATCAGGTAAATTTAAGATTTTCATTCTGGCTGTTACGGTTAGTGCGGGTTTGGTTGGAACGTATGTGAATGCGCAAACTGACGAGCATATCATCCAGATTGTAGCAAAAAGATTCAATTACACACCTAACATGATTACGCTGAAAAAAGGGTGGCCGGTCGTACTTGAGTTCACCTCACTTGACGTCGTGATGGGCTTCAACGTACCAGATATGGGTATTCGCACTGACATCATTCCTGGGAAAGTAGCGAGAGTGCATCTGGTACCGGATAAAGCAGGAACTTTTCCGTTTGTTTGCGATGTATTTTGTGGCAGCGGTCATGAAGACATGTCGGGAAGCATCATTGTAACCGAATGATTTTATGGATGTTAAGCTTAGCCAATAAAATACTGAAAAATATAGAAACGCTAATAACTCTGATAGTTTTGCATTAATGGAATACAAAAGAGTTCGCAGAAACCCCATTCTATTTTAATAGCATTATCCAAACTATCTCACAAACCTTATTCAACTGCCGGAAGGTCAAAAAAATGGGCATCTGACTCATTTAACCAGCTATCATCTGGTTCCATCGAAACAAGCAGCAAGGCATTGGGTAAGTCTCCCAACTTGGAAGTGTAACTAGCAAGACGCCACTCTTTCAGGAGATGAAGCGCAAGTTCAAATGCGTCATAGGGCAATTCATACAATCTCACCAATCTGAATTCCGAACCAGCATCGAGCGCAGCAAGAAGCTCCCCCAAGGTGCTCGCCGCATTTGTACCCTCGTTCTTCCTTAGATATTTGTTAATTTTCTTGAGCAATTTATCCATTTTAGGTACCTCGTTTAATCATTAACATTCATTAAGATTTTAGAATCGCAATACACAATTTCAGGAATATAAATACACAAAGGTAGTGCAACAAAATCCCAAACAAAAACCTGATTAATTTGTTCTTGAAATAAATAAAAGCACTCTTGAAATGATCAAGTATGCGTTGTCACATTCAATTTACACTTTACCATTCCTGTTTTTGAAACAAACTCCCCCTCAAGAGAAATAAATTAAAATACATTTAATATCAATATAATAAATATTTCTCAAAGTAACAATATATACAGAATTAAAGGGCCTTAATATCCATTACTAAATAAATTAACTGTAAATAGTATGCTTGAAATCCAACTTTTTATTGTTACAGTTTTATGACATCCAGCCAATAATCGCTTTCAAAAAAACGCTTCTCGGTATCCATTTTTCTCAAAGGTGCAAGTTACACATGGATTCTGACCATTTTTAGCTTGCCCATCAAAAAATGACAAAGAAATAAATAAAAAATAAATGACACTTAACTACGATTCAATTTCATATGTCAATTATCACTACAAGCCCAAACGACATAGAAATTACTTGATATTTTATTTCAGCACCATAGTCTGATTAGCCTATATTTCCCTTTTTTTTATAAATAAATACGTCATCAACTTTCTGTAACTTGTCACAACGCAGGGAAATTCCTCGTCGGCCATTTGAGGAACAGGCCAAAAAAATCCTCTGGCACCTTAACTCTCACTTGGACTAATAAGGAAATTTCATGTTATCTCGTCTCGACCATTCCCTACGCAGCCAGGCTTTTGCTGCAACGGCACTAGCAATCATCACCACTCTTTTCCAAGCTGAAATCGTACTGGCAGCACCACTCGACCCCGTAATTCTTTCATTTTCCACCGTAGGTGATTCCCGTCAAGATCCAGTAAATCCGGATGCGACAATGACTCCATTATCCGGTCAGGATGCCAAATGGCTTCAGAATACCAAGGCATGGTCACGTATCATGCGTTCCATTCAAGCGCAAAAATCAAATTTCCTGTTTTTCAATGGTGACATGATCATGGGGTATGGAAATGCGATCGCTCCCACAGACACAACGCTTACGGGCATTCTAAACTCTGACTTGATGGCATTTTATAAGCAGTATGGATACTGGCGCGGAATGGTCTCCGGGATGATGGAAACGGGTACTTATGTTGTTCCTGTTCCTGGAAACCATGAAGTTCAGTGTAAGGCTTGCGGCAAGAAAGCACAGCTTGCCAATGAAAATGCGTGGAAGGACAACATGGGAGATCTGATCCTTGATACAGCTCGTTTGAAAAGCCTGTTTCCTGACTGGACGACGGCCTCTTACTGGGATATGACCAGCTATCCCGGTGCTTCAGACAACGTCACAACCGACCAGAGCCAACTGTCTTATAGTTTTGATTATCGTGGATCTCATTTCGTGGTTATCAATACTGATCCAGTTGGCAATGATACACACGCTCCGGTAAATTGGCTGGCTGCAGATCTAGCCGCAGCACAAACCCGCGGTGCTCAACACTATTTTGTTTTTGGCCACAAACCAGCCTACACCTATTTCTATCAAGGTGCTGACCTCACCAAACCAGCTGGTCTTGACGCCAATCCTGTCAACCGTGATGCCTTCTGGAGTCTGATTGAACAATACAGTGCCACCTACTTTGCCGGTCATGAGCACATTTTCAATATGACTCAACCCCGTGCCAGCACGGGTGGTTCCGCCTGGCAGGTACTGGTCGGTTCTGGTGGATCACCCTTCGACAGCGCTGTTGCAACCTCTACCCCAACAGACCGTATGTATGCCTGGGCAACCGTCAAGATTCACCAAAGCGGTCAAGTTGAAATCAATGCTTACGGTTTTGATGACCACTTCGGCCCCACTTACACAGTTCAATCTACCACATTGCCCCATTAATTCAGTTAGTACACCCTTCGGCAAAGCCGAAGGGGCATATCTTACAAGGAAAAAATAAATGTTTAATAAATCTGCATCAATACTTGCTACTACCATGCTGCTTGCGTTTGCAAGTCAAGCTAATGCTGCACTCCTCGAAGACACCGGCACCCCGAGCGGCCCTGGATTTGCATTAGCATTGGATGGGAATGACTGGCTTGCAGGCATGGTGCACTTCAACGCCTCAACACTAATCAGTGGCATTCAAGCTTACCTTGGCGGTGGTGATAATGGAGACAGTTTCACTGTTTCTCTTTATGACAACACAGGAAACTTACCTGGGAATTTAATGGGTAGTGCTGGAGCAATCTTTGGTAATACCGGCTGGAATGGCGTATCAAACCTGAACTGGTCGGTTGGCGCTGGCGACTACTGGGTGGCATTAGAGGTGCAGGGATCGGATACCCTGGCCTTTGGGACAGCTCCAGTCGGTGCTCCGCATCCACTGACTTTAACCGCTTTCAACCCAGGCAGCGGTTATCAGCTAACCAATCAACCCCTTAATTTCGGATTGCAGGTGGCTGGTGAAACAGTACCTGTTCCCGCCGCAGCATGGTTGCTTGGTTCTGGTTTACTTGGCTTAGCTGGATTTGCACGAAAGCGTTCCTAATCTAAACGTATCCTCAACAAGCTTCCCCGCCCCTGTGGCGGGGTTGAATAAGCACTTCCATCCGATATCTTGTTGGTAAAATCGTGAATTAAGCGCCTGATTGATAATCCATTTGCAGGAAAACTACATACACCCATCATAATTTACTGGGCAGAAGATACATCCATCGGAATGGACAAGACAGATGGTCGTATCAAGTCCCCATCCCAAACGATCAACTCCATCCTGCCGTCTAAGTGTTCGACAATCGCAGTGCAACTGTCTACCCAGTCACCGCAGTTCAGGTATACCAGACCGCCAATATCCTTATTAGCCGCACAGTGGATGTGACCACAAATAATTCCGTCAAATCCACGTTCATGGATATGATGAACAAGAGAATCCTCAAAATCAAAAATAAAATTGACTGCTTTTCTTATTTTTCTTTTTGCATACCCTGAAAGCGACCAGTAACCCGGGCGTCGAAGTGTCCGACGCAGTAACGATAACCAACCATTAACAGCCACAAGAAAATTGTAGGCCATATCACCAAGAATAGTTACCCATTTATGATGCCTTGTCACTTGGTCAAAAGCATCGCCATGGACCAGCAAATAACGCTTCCCATCAGCAGATACATGGACATACTCATGTTCAATATGTATATCACCGAACGATGTGCCAACATACTCTCGCAAAGCTTCGTCGTGATTACCTGGCACGAAAACCACTTTTTCACCATGACGCGCTCTACGCAATACTTTTTGCACAAATGTATTTTGAGCGGCTGACCAATGAACCCCATTCCGTTTCATGGCCCAAAAATCAATAATGTCACCAAGAAGAAAAAGATGCTCGGAGGAATATTCGCGTAAAAAATCCAGTAATCGATCAGCTTGGCATGCGCGTGTACCCAGGTGAATATCAGAAATGAAAATTGCTCTAACTTGCACCATAATTTATCTTTATCTTTATTTTTATTCCCGTTGGCAGCCTAAATACAATCGCAAATTAAAATTGAAATGCGTCACTATTTGAAGATAGTGTTACATAGCGATGTTGCACAATTATTGCTGCGGCCATTAGGTGTTGATCAATTATTAAATCAACAATTTAATTCTGTAACTTGAAGGTTAAATTACAAGATCGGCATATAAATTCAGCATTTTTTCCGCCATCATGCCGGATGCCCATTCCAGCGCACACTTGGGCGCCGCTTTCGCTAGACTCGCGCGCAAATCAGTATCAATAAGTATGCGCACAATTTCCCACGCAAAACCTTCGATGTCATCCGGTGCAACCAATGCACAGGCTGCGGATGAAACAATATCTTGAGTACCCATTACCGCGGTGGAAACTACTGGCAGGCCCAGTGCCATTGCTTCCAGCAAGACCAGCCCTTGTGTTTCAGTTCTGGAAGCAAACACGAAAGCATCTGCCGCGCTATAACAATCCAGCAGACTGCTTTGGCGATCCAGATAACCTATAAATTTAACATTTTGCTCTATGTGGAGCTCATAAGTGAGCTGTTGCAGCATTGTTGTTGCCGGACCTTCACCTGCAATCACAAATAATAAATCTGGCACTTCCAGCTTTGCAAAAGCTACCGCTCGCAACAAAAAATCCAGATTTTTTTCAAAGGCGACGCGTCCTACATAAAGAATGACTGGTCTGTTTAAAGAAATACCATGTTGTTCTCGAAATGCAACCCCGTCACCACGCACAAATTTATCAAGGGGAATCCCCGTCGGAATACGATGAATCGGTTTTTTTACACCGTATGAAAGTAACTTGTTTTCCATGGCTGATGATGGGACAACCACCGCATCAACATCATTACACTGACTTCTGGAAAATCGCCTTGCAAGCGCCTGCATCCAACTGGATGGCACCAGCGGAATGTAATGATATAAATATTCTTCAAAAAATGTGTGATATGTCACCACGCTTGGAAGTTTAAGAGTTTTTGCGATTGCTGTTCCAGCGTAATGTGCAACGAATGGCGTCTGAATATGAACCAAATCGAGGTTTAGTTTCCCTAAAGATCCTGTTAATGCTTTGATGGATGCATAGCGCATTATGCGATCTTCAGGGTCAAACATGACAGTACGCGAAGGTATGCGTGTAATATCCGTTTCAATCTCATGTTCGCCATAGGCTGGAGCAACCAGGAACACTTTAACGCCTAGCATCATTAATTCACGACGGAAAGTTTCAATCGATGTAGACACGCCATTTATACGTGGAAAATACACATCCGAAATCATCAGAACATTCATTTAAGTTCCTGTTTGGCCCAGTATTGCAATACTGCTGAAATGCCTGTTGAGCAACGCGTACGCTATTTCACGCAATCAATGCACACGATGAATGAACATTGTTAAAATTGCGTGACAAAGAGAAATAAGGGGATGATATACACTTAACTCAGAGAAAATGGTTAAGGTAATTTCATGATAACCGGAAAAATTAACTCCGCTTGTCAATCGATAAAACCGCAAGGGTAAAGAAAACTGGAGACACTCAGCCCGCCAAATGCGCTTTTATTTCTTCCCATAGCGACTCATAAGCAAGTGCCGGACGGCTTTTAGGTGCATAGCTGGCCAACGCTGCACGCCTCAGTCCCATTTGTTCCACTTCGCTTGCATAAGGAATAACACTTCGAAGTAATTCTCCCATGGTTTTAGGAGGTTTTTCGACAATCAATCGATGAAGCTGTTTGCGTACATCTACCATGGAAAAAAACGGCAGCACCAAAAGGCCTTCCAGCTTGTTTTCCTTGCAAAACTTCAAAAGCTGGTCGAGCGTTCTGAGTGAAAGTGTTGAGGGTATAGTTGGCACTAGCAGTGCATCTGCTGCCTGGAATATATTTTCCGAAACCAGCGAGATACTGGGTGGGCAATCCAGGAAAGCGTAATCATATTCATCGTCCAGGCTCTTGAGTAATTTGCGTAGCCGCCGTGTAGGCTTTTTTTCATCATCGAGAAGCAAATCCATATTGCGGAACGAAAAATCCGTCGGGATCAGGTCAAGGTTAGTATAATCAGTACCTTTGATGAAATCGTTCAGATCTCGCTTGCCGTCTATCAGCTTTTTAACACCCCCTTTTATTTTCGGCTTGATTCGAAAGTAGAAAGATGCTGCTCCTTGCGGATCCAGGTCCAGCACCAAAGTGCGCGCACCTTCTTGACTGGCCAGATAGGCCAGATTTACAGCTGTGGCTGTCTTGCCAACACCGCCTTTGATGTTATAGCAGGCAATAGTCTTCATGTAGACGTTTGTTCCTTTTGGTGCTTTTTCTTAACCAATACGTGATTGCCAGTATTAAATAACTTCGCAAAATTCTCCCTGTTTTGCTTGTCTGCAAAGGAGGTAAAACACATGCTGAACATTTGCCGAACTTCTTCCTGACGTTGATCAATGGTTTGCAAGATCAGATCAAACGTCACCAGCATTCTGTCATTTGCCATACCTTCAGCAATCATTTGAGCTCGGATCGATTCAAGGGAAGCAAGTTGAGTATGTAAATCCTGATACTCGCCCAATTGATTCTGTAGTAATTTAAGTGATTTGATCAATCCCCCGATTTGCTTTTGCGCGTAAAGAGAGAAAAAAAATTCCATTAGATAGCGCAATTTTTTGCAGGTTTTACGTAATTCATGTAAATCTTCTGGCGGGCTGTCGGCTTGAATAGCTTCACCCTCGCTAAATACGCGTCGAACCATATGCCAAATTCGTTCACTTGCCACACCAATTACGGGTCGCAATGCATATGGAAGTGATGAATGTTTTGGGAGCGGGGATCTCAGGAAGACTTGCCAATCGGAAATCAGTTTCCGATAACGTGACGATGCCAGATGGTTAACTAAACGTTCATGTTCTATCTTTTGACGCTTTTCAAGATAATCAAGAAACGGATTGATATCCTCCCTAAGCGGGATGGGTAAACCGTTTTTAAATGCATCAAACTCCAGAAAAAATACGTCCATATCACGGGTTGGACCGGTGAATTCTCCCAGCCAGGCGAATTCGCGGACAAAACGTGCCAGTTTTGGCTGAGGAATTACCCCCTTGATTTGCCCTAGCAATGCACGTGTTCGTCGAACAGCAACACGGTAGTCATGGAGAAACTCGGAATCCAGATCCGCTTTCATTCCGGCCTCGTTGGATTGCATAGTCTCAAACAGCTGGAGCAATATTTTACGCGCAGTTGCATCAGATCGCATGTCAGGAGTTAGCTGAAAATTCAATTTAGCCGAATGATCCCCAGGCTGCAGCCCAGCTGCTTCATATACGCGACGTGCCATGCCTTGTTTATCAGGCCTCATGGAAAACTGTTGCTCAATAAAGCATAAAACCTGTTGAAAGTGCTTGCTGTAACCTTTCACCGGTTCAACGTACAACATAACGGGGAACTTATTATGACTGGATTTGTACATAGCGGATAATTGGGTCTCCTCTATCAGCAAGCGGACGACTATTTTTTCATCCTTGTTGACCACATTCATGCCATGCACTTTGTTATGCGTTTTTACCAGTGGCAGCAGCGTACGCATTTCCAAAACGGGTTCAATTCGTTTACGTAAGTCACCTGGCGGCAGCTCCCAGGAAAAATGAGGAGTTTGCTTGATTAAAACTTTACTGATGACGGTGTCGGATAGGAAATCGCGCCAACTCAATGCAGAATAGTTTGCCCCCGATTCAACTTCCATTACAGCCCCTGCACGGTACATTCGCCAATCGAAGCTATCCATATAAATGCGCTTGAGGGAACGAACCGGTGCTACGATGCAATTAAATTCATTGAACAACGCAGCCATAATGTCAGATACGGAAATTCCGGCAGGAATAATATATTTCCTCCGGTTAATTGCAGTACTTAAAGACCGCTTTGACATGCAACTTTTCCGTGTTAGACATTAAAAAGACCACATTTCCAGCCCAGAAGTGTTATCAATTATCACATCCGGGCTAGAAATCATGCTTTTGCAGGTCGACCCGTTTTTATGATTTCAACTTGCTCTACGGCCTTAAGCAAAGATGCATTAGTGAGTTTTGAGAGGCTTAGCAAACCTGCTCGAAGCAATTCACTTTTTTTCACATGAACACCCGCCTCCAGGCATTTCTTTTTCAGTTCCGACAGCTTGACATAATCGCCTTCTGGCATGGTAAAGCTGTCACGCACCATTTTAACTTTCTTTGGCTTTTCCTTCTTTGCGTGCTTGTCTGCTTTAGCCTTAGGGACAGGAGTGGCTACTACCACTTTTTCAATTTCCGGCTTAGCAACGCCATTGGATGATGCAACTGCTTTAGTTGCGACCACTGGTTTCTGTGAAGCAACACTTTTGGCGACGGGTGAAGTTGCAGTTTTTGGTTTAGTCTTGGGTTTAGCCTTGGATGTAGCGCTAGTTGCAGCTACTGATTTAGATACTGGGTTAACTACTGACGTAGCTTTGGGGGCTGCTTTGGGGGCTGCTTTGGGGGCTGCTTTTGCACTCATAATTTACTCCATTTCAGGGTTTATATTAAATATATAACAATAAAAAATCCCGCCTCAAACAATACATAACTATTTATACCGTATATACAATATAAATCATTATATAAACTTTACAAAATGTTTTTGAAATCACTCAAAATATCATAACAGCAATCAATTATTGATCACTAAGAATCTCTTATTTAGAACACTCCGTAATTCATCATTCCCAAAAAAACGCCATGAAAACTTGAAACAAGACTCAAAATCATCCAGATTACTTATCAACTTTCCATTAAATTGTCACAAATATTAAACTATCAGATGCTAATCTAAAAAAATCGTTCAAAAAAACTGGAGAAACTCTTGGATATGAATTGGCAAGTAAGTTCGCCGGTTGACCTTACCGGGTTACTTGCTCAATTGAAAGCATTACGTAAATCCGTAACAGATACGCAACGTCAACGTTTGCTTGAATGGAAGCCTCATTTACACTCCAGGCGTTTTACACTCAGCGCCTCAAATATGGCTGCTTATATTGGATTACGCCGACAGGATGTGCGAATCCTGCAAAGTCAGCTAGCTACTTTCGGCCTTTCATCTCTAGGCAGATGCGAAGGCCATGTAGTGGGAACACTGGATGCCGTCATCGAAGCCATTAAACGCATGCTGGGTGAATGCGATATACAGGCAACTCACATCAATCGCATCGCACGCGCCATAGATCGTGAAATTCAGTTACTACGCCACCAAACTGACCAGTTGCTGGGTGCACCCCCCACACATCGCTGGACCCGCCTCATGGTTACCCTGCCCTCACATGCTGCAACCAACTATGACTTTGTGCGTGAATTGCTATTAAAAGGCATGAATTGCGCCCGCATCAATCTTGCGCACGATGGAATAGTGGCCTGGGAAGGCATGGTCTCAAACATTCGCAGGGCCGAAAAGGAAACGGGTATCACCTGTAAAATTCTGATGGATCTTGCAGGTCAAAAATTGCGCACAGGACAAATCATGCCCGGACCGGCTGTGCTTCACCTGAAACCAAAGCACAATTCGGAAGGCAACATGACCGAAGCTGCGCTTGTTATCCTTGATGCATCAGGCGAACCCGGACACCCATCTCAACAAGACGAAGATGGAAAAAACCACCCTCCACATCTTAGCGTTGAACCCGCCTGGTTGAAAAATATCAACCCTGGAGATACCATTCATTTCAATGATTTGAGAGGCCATAAACGCGTATTAACTGCCCAAACGCGTCTAAGCGACACTGCTATTCTGGCCAGTTGCAATCATGGCGCTTATATATCTCCCAACACTCAATTGGAACTATGGCCCAATGGAAAGCGCAAGAACAAAAAATCCCTGCGCACTCACACCTTATCCTACACAGCGCCCCCATTTGAAATTCGATTATTTCAAGATGACCTGTTATTGCTTTCCAGCAATAACATACTGGGCGAACCTGCACATCAAGACAAGTCAGGAAAGGTCATTTCACCTGCAAAAATAGCGTGTGCGCAACCAGAAGTATTAGACCAGCTTCATCCTGGCCAAAGAGTGTGGATTGACGATGGGAAAATTGGTACGGTAGTAGAAGCACAGCATCCAGAAGGTGTACTATTACGCGTTGTACGTTCTCGCCCAACCGGTGAAAAACTGAATCCGGAAAAAGGCCTCAACTTTCCGGATACTCAACTTCACCTATCCGCACTGACCGACATCGATCAAGCCAATCTTGGCTTTGTGGTAAAACACGCCGATATCGTGGGCTATTCATTCGTAAACAACGCTCATGACATTGACCAGCTGGTTGCTTCCCTGACCAAACTGGGTGGAGAAAAAATGGGGATCATTGCCAAGATTGAAACACGTGAAGCAGTGCACAATCTCCCTGAAATTATCATCCATGGAGCAGGCAGACACCCCTTTGGCATCATGATCGCTCGCGGTGATCTGGCCGTAGAAATCGGTTATGAACATTTAGGTGCCACCCAGGAAGAAATTCTGTGGTTATGCGAAGCTGCCCATGTACCGGTGATTTGGGCCACACAAGTATTGGAAAATCTGGTGAAACAAGGCATACCGTCAAGAGCGGAAATTACAGATGCGGGTATGGCTGAGCGCGCTGAATGCGTAATGCTCAACAAGGGGCCCTATATCTTGGAAGCAATGCAAGTGCTGGATAGCGTAGTCCGACGTATGCAAACTCATCAACTTAAAAAGACGCCGCAGCTTCGCACACTGCATTGGTAGTCATTCCAGACAAAATATTGGCAAGTTATAATGGATTATTCAACCGCACCAGATTTTTCAAGCAGATCTGCAATCATGGTTTTATTCATGACCTTAGCCCAATGAAGCGGCGTGTAACCTTGAGTCAGCAAATTCGGATTAGCCCCCCTCTTCAGTAACACCCCCATAAGCTCATCCGGCCCTTCCATCACATCCCATAAAATTACTGAACGGCCTTCTTTGTCAAGAACATTAAGTTCTGGTGATTTCTTCAAAATATTTTTTGTTAACTCAATATCACCGCTCTTGACTGCCAGCATGACTGGCGTCATCCCCTCACGATTAGGCGTGTTCACATCTGCGCCATGCTGCAACAGCAAATCAGCAATTTTCATGTGCCCTAACTCAATCGCGTTCGACAATGCCGAATTACCATCATCGTTGATCGCATCAACATCCGCGCCAGCTTTCAAGAGTATCTTCACCATGTTTAAATCACCACGTAATGCGGCAATACCCAGCGGTGTAAATCCTGAACTTCCTTTAGTATTCACAGGGACATTCTCATCCAGCATAAATCGCAGCATTGTTTGATTACCACCGGTAGCAGCCAGCAATACAGCATTGTTTCCTGAAGCATCCGTCGCCTGTGGGTTGGCACCCATTCCAATCAACATTTTTACCAGCCGCATGTCACCTTGCCCTGCAGCCTCCATCAAATTAAGATCATTTTCAGTAGCTGACCATGATGGATTTGAGGCCAACATACTAATGGCGCACATAAGCAAGGTCAAATTTCGCAGATTGTTATATTTCATTGCAAGCTACTGCTTTTATCTACCCGTTGCATATCAAGTTTATCTCTATAATCACTCACAGCAGACTCGATTTTTACACTTTCAATTTGCGTAAAGGGTTCGTTTTGTAAAAGAGAGTCCAGAAAACCCTTATTTTTGTATCTCGCTAGCAGTTCATTATTCATTTCATACAGCGCAGTGTTTTTCTTCTCGCACGTTGCTAATGATTGACCACGCGTAGCCAATGAAGATTCCAGTTTCACTTTTTCTTGTGAAGCAGTTTCCTGATCAACTGCAGATTTTTTAAGAAGTGCAGATAGATTCTGATCAGTTAAGCCCAGTTTTGCTTTTAGGTTATCGTTTTCAACACGCAATTTTTCCAATTCTTTCTCAACAGCATTTTTACTCCGATTGGCACGCGCAGCCTCATCTTTTAAACCGCCCGACTGAGAAGTTAATTCACTTAACTGTTTGGTAAGGTCGCTTTTTTCCTGCTCAAGCACTGATTTTTCTTCTGCTGCCTTTTTCTGTATCAGTTGAATTTTGCGCATGGCTTCCCGTTCGGGATCCCTTTTTGCTGCTAAAGAAGGGCCAGCAAACATTAAACATACCAAAATTATCGAAAGAGTCGTAAAACCGGATTTAGAATTTCGCATTGAGATCAACCTGTAATACATCAATTGCCAGTGGCGGACCATCTATTGCGTCAGCACTCATGTAACGCATGCTGAGCCAGGCATTTTTTCCGATACCGTAATTTCCTCCAACAAAATAGCCTTTAGTATCGGTACCACCCAAATGGAAGTCTGAGTCAGTGAATGCGTCCAGCACTGCATCACGCTCAAGGTGCCGGTAACCGACATAAGCTTGCCAATCACCCAGCTTATAGGTATCCAGCATGCCAAGAGTGACTTTTGTCTGGTAACCCTTCACTCTAGGCTCTATATCCTGTCCAGTGCGCTGTAATATTTCAGAGCGGTTAAACCCGACGTTTTTCACGTAATCTCCGGTTACGATCACATGGACAGGGTCAAATGCGGCAAAATCTGCTGAAGCGGTTAAATTGATTTCACGGAAATTTGAAGATAGCGCCCAAAGATTCGTAGCGGGATTTCCGTCGTTATCGATATTAAATACCGAGTTTCCCTTCTGTCGGAATTGCGGGGCAGTCCCGTTGAAATTAGTGGAATTTAGAACTGTATTTGGTTTACCCGCTACATTCATATACTGATAATAGGCAAGCCCCACCTTGAATTTCGACTGGTTATCAGAGATCCATTCTCCCCCACCCTGAATACCATATAGCCACTTGCTTTTTGCTTTTACCGTGTCAGAAGATTCTATTTCCTGCAAAGGGAATGCGCCTCCAGTAAAGAATCCAGTCAGATTGTCTGTAATGCGTGGTTTCAATGTGGCTGCTACACCTTCAAAATTCAAATCCTTATCCCATACCAGGTCTGTAGAAAACCATGGGTTAGGAATGCGACCACCCGATGCACTCAACCAGCGATAAGGGTCATATTTCAAATACACCTGATCAAACATCACACTGTATTTATTAAATGAAGTACCGAGCGTTTGATTTGTGGAAACAGGTTCAGTGGTATTTCCAGTCGTCAGCCTCAAACCTGCAACCAGATCGTCAGTCACTTTGGCTTTCACATTAAGTCTGGCGCGTAAACGTAATCTCTCCCTGTCTTCTAACGTGTTATTTATGTTAATTCCGAACGGCGCTAACTGAGTAGGCGTAAAATTATCTTTCTGAAATATATCCTTCTGATAACGTAAACGTACATCTCCATCCAGTTTGAATCTTCCCACCCAATCAGGCAATGCACCTGGATCTCCCCACCGTTCATTTTTAGCCTGGGCCAATACTTCATGTTTAATCTGCTCGCGAATTTCCTTTTTAACTGACTCAGGCACATAAGGCACACGAATCACGCCTTCTTCAGTTTTACTCGAGGAAGCTTCAGTTAGTGGATTAACAGCCGCACGGGTTATCAATGCTTCTGCCTGTTTTTTAGGCAGCAATCCCTGATCCACTAACGCCTGAATTAAATTCAGTGTTGTCTGACGTAATGCTTCAAGCTCTTCTTTTTCGCCAGCTGAAGCGCCTTGGCAAGCAAGTGCCAGGGATACAGCCATTACGAGTTTTTTGGTTTTGAATTTCATGGTACTCCAGTTTCAATATATCTATCAGCAACACAAATGACTGAATGTTAAATTTTTATGTTCTTGAACTGATACGCAACTTAACAGGTTGTGGCATATCATCCGGTGGCATATCTCTTAATGGTGGCATCGCTGTCAATGCAACCTTGATTGCAGCATCTGTTTCGGGATTCCCGCTCGACCCTGTTAACTCAAAGTGATCCAAGCTTCCATCATGTTTAAGCCATACTTTTACAATTGCCTTGTAATCCCCATTACGCAGGCGTTTATCCTTGGCAAGCGCCTCCTGGATTCGTTGCTTGAGCAAACCGGTATATCCTGAAAACTTGCCCCCGCCACCGCCAAACAAATCTCTCCCCCCTTTTTTACCAATCAACCCAAAGCCGTCTGCACCTGCGCCACCATCAGCATCAACGCCCAGATCTTTACCTGCGGGAGTATCGTCTTTTGCTTGTTGCGGTGTTTCTGGTTCCGGCTGAGGTTGATCGATTTTCACCTCTTCTTTCTTGATTTCCGGCTCGGGCGGTTTTTCTTCTGGTTTGGGTGGCGGAGGAGGTGGCGGTCTAAGAAGCGAAATTTGCTGAATGACCGGTTTTTTTACCGGTGAATCCGAATTCAACATACTGCGCACAAACAAGAAAAACAATGCTGCCAAACCAACAAATCCGGCCCCTATCAATACTTTTTTCAATACCCTGTTATTCTTTTCATTAGTCATACATGCGCACTCAGTACAACCCTATTTGACCAGACGCTGGGTTACTAATCCAAGCTGGGTGATATCAAGCCGCCCCAACAATTCCAGCACTTCAACTACCTTATCGTATTGAACATGCGCATCCCCTTTGATCACCACGGGAAAATCAGGTGTCACAGCCTTCATCTGCTGCAGGCGCGTTTCCAGTTCGGCCAATGTCACAGGGTAGGTATCCAGAAAAATCTGTCCATCCTCGGCTATTGTGACTGCCTTGGTGCTAGGTTTAGCCAAACTTGGAGAGGAACTTGCCTTGGGCAAATTCACCTTAATGCCTTGCACTGAAGCGGTTGTCATGATGATAAAAATTATTAACAATACGTACGCCAGGTCCAGCATGGGCGTAATATTGATTTCGTCATACGGTTGATTTTCTGCCTGAACCTTCATGTTTTTCCCTTACTGCTATGCGTGATAGTGTTCAGCTACTTTGCTGATAAACTCATCGACAAAAACATGCATGTCAGCGGTAATATCCTTGATTTGACTGCCCAGATAGTTATAACCAAACAGTGCCGGAATCGCTACCGCCAGTCCAGCAACTGTCGCCACCAAAGCCGCAGCAATCCCTGGCGCAATCGCATTCACGTTTACATCACCACTCGCGGCAATGGCTGCAAAGGTAATCATTACCCCTACCACTGTCCCCAACAGCCCAAGAAATGGCCCGCCACTAATCGCAATAGTCAGCAATACCATTTTGCTGTTTAAACGCTGACTTTCCCGTATGAGTGTTGCATCCAGACTTGCACGAATAGCATCAATCGCTTGCGGAGTAAGTGTTTCACCATGCAATTTAGCAGGGTCAGTACTCCCAAACCGGTTTTTTATTTCTTGCACACCGACGTGATAAATACGGAAAATAGGCGAGTTTTTAAAATCACCATGAGAACCGAATAATGAATTTGAAAATTCGGATTTATTGGATTCATCTACATCCAGCGCACCAGGATCGCGCGCCAGTTTCTTGAATGAATCTGTGAACTTTGCATTATCTGCACTCATGCGGTTAATAATCATGCCTTTCCCGATCATGACTATCCAGCTTATGACTGCCATTACCATGAGAATACCGATGACGACCCAGCCATCAAGCGTTACACTGTGCAAAATTGTGCCAAAGTAGGAGGCACTTTCAGTTTCGGCGCCTTCTTCTTCGCCTTCGGCAAAGGAAATCATCTTGGCATCCTGA
>JAYVLG010000035.1:0-3443 GCA_043759595.1 Sulfurirhabdus sp.
TCTGACCTGAGTGACCGGATTGTCGAGGGAGGAGGCTATTTCCGTGCTGTAGAGCACTCGGCGCAGCAACCCGGCAGCCGCTTGCAACAATATGAAAGTGAATTCAAGTCCGGGCGTATCAATTTACTTAGTTGCTCGACGACCATGGAAATGGGTGTTGATATTGGCGGCATTACCGTTGTTGCGATGAACAACGTGCCGCCGCATCCTGCAAATTATCTGCAACGCGCGGGGCGTGCCGGGCGTCGCGCGGAAACACGCTCTGTTGCATTAACTGTCTGCAAAAATAACCCGCACGATCAGTATGTTTTTGCGAACACACGCTGGGCATTTGAAACCCAGTTGCCAGCTCCCTGTATCAAACTGGAAAGCGCGATCATCGTGCAACGGCACATCAACTCGATGCTGTTGGCGAATTTCTTGCGTACGCAAATGATCAGCAAAAGCGATCTGGACAAACTCAATATGGAATGGTGGATGCTGCCAAAAGATGAGGCGCGTTCAGATCGGTTCATTGCCTGGGCAAAGTGCTTTGATGAAAAGCAAGGTGGTAACTTGACGACAGGGCTGCGCTCGCTGCTGCGTTATACCTGCTTCGATGGCATCGTGTCGCTGCATGGCTTGATTGCGGAAGCCGCAAAGATGCTCATCGCATATCGTACCAAGTGGTTCGGTGAGTTTGATGCCGTGGAGTCGCAAATTGACAAGTTTCAGAGGGCATCCAATGAAAAAGACCCCGCCTACAAAGCGTTGCAAATACAAAAAAGACGGTTGACTGACGAGTATCTGTTGCGGGAGTTGGCTGCGGGTGGCTTCCTGCCGGGATATGGTTTTCCGACGGATATTTCTTCATTTGAAACACTGACACTCGATGAGATTAAGCGAAACGAAACACGCAAGAAAGACGATCGGGTAGACAACCTGATGCGCCGCAGGGAACTGCCGAGCCGTGATACGGTAACGGCGTTGAGAGAATATGCACCGGGCGCAGAGGTGGTGATTGATGGTCTGGTGTATCGCTCTGCCGGAATTACGCTCAATTGGCACGTCCCCGCTTCAGTGCAGGCGGTCAACGAGATACAAAATATCCGCGAAGCTTGGCGTTGCCGCTCCTGTGGCTCCAGTGGCACGACGGGTATGGCAAATCAGCTTACACAATGCCTGGATTGCGGCGCTGCGTTGCCACCCATTCCAGAATGTCGGTTTACCTATCTGGAACCAGCAGGATTTTCCGTTGATCTCTATGAGTCGCCGCATAACGACGTTTCGACGCAGACCTTCGTTCCCGTTGAAGCTCCGTGGATCAATGCCAATGGTGAATGGCTACCTATGACGAACCCCCAACTGGGTGCTTACAGGGCAAGCCCGGTTGGTACGGTTTTTAACCATTCGGCTGGAACGAATGGTCTGAGTTATGCCATTTGTCTGGCCTGCGGTCGGGCAGAGCCCATGATCAGCGCGTCGGATGATGGAGTGGTCGAGCAGGGAGGTGTCGCCTTGCCAAAAATCTTTCAAATCCCTCATCGTCGGCTGCGGGGTGCGCAGGGAGGTGAAACAGCGGTGTGCGAGGGCAGTAGTTTTTCCATTAAGCCCGGTATGCGCCTTGGTCATGAAGCGACAACAGACGTACTTGAATTCATGCTGTATGACTTGGATGGACGGCCTTTGGCAGATCGGCGTGTAGCGTTTTCAATCGCGGTGGCAATTCGCAGTGCCATTGCCGCAATGTTGGGCATCGAGGTTTCTGAGTTAGGTTGTGATACCAAAGAAATTCGGATGAATAGAGAGATTGGACAGGCGATAGTGCTGTTTGACCGTAATGCATCCGGTTATTGCTCTTCGGTTTCCGACCGGTTGCGAGATGTTTTGTTCAAGGCAAATGGAATTTTGAGCTGCACGGCGAATTGTGATGGGGCTTGTCAGCACTGTCTGCTGCATTTCGATACTCGCTTCCGCATGGATGATCTGAACCGCCATACTGCGTTGGAGTTTTTGACGGATCGCTGGCTGGGCGAATTTCAGCTTCAAGATGAGGATGCCCAATTTGGACATGCTACTCACGCGGAATATCAAACATTGCCGGAGGCGATCACTCGGGAACTGGCGCGTCCGGGCGTAGAAGAGCTGCGGTTGAATCTTGCGGGCAACCCTTCCGAGTGGGACATCGCAGCGTCACCGTTGCGTGGGTGGGTGCAGAAGTGGGCATCCTCAGCGAGTACCATTAAACTTGTACTTTCTCCCGAAGCCGTAAATGTCATGTCGCAGGCGGATCGTTTTGTACTGTCTGTTTTGTCCAGTCTTGATGGGATTTCCATCTGGACCGGTGAGGCTCCACCTTGTCGAGTCGGCGGTCAAGTTATAGCTGAAATTATTGCTACTAGACGCGCCCCATTGGCATGGGCATATCGTTCTGCTGACGCAACTTGCCCAAATTCGAAATGGGCTACAGACACGGAAAACTTCTTGGTGCGTGGTGAACCACAAACGACAGGAAAACTGTTTCAAAAACTTTCAATTGCTGCAAATACGCCTGCAGATATGTCAGATCAAGTTTATCGGATTGAGATCAGAAACGAACTCGACGGCATATCTGAAGGATTTGGGCAGAGATTATTGACGAAGCTGGAGGATATTCTTGGAGCAGATCTGATCGATGGAAAAAGGGAAATTGTTCGTATTGCTTATTATGATCGTTATTTGAACGCACCCCTTCCAGCCGCGCTACTTCTTGATTTTATTTCAGCGCTAAAAACAGCTTATGAGGACCGTTGGTCTGTTCGACCAGTAGAGTTGGTGGTTGCACCATTCAAAGAACAAAAAGGCAGCTATACCCGACCTATGTATGTGTACAACAACTGGCCAGCCGTATCAGATCGTGAGTCGGCAATAAGTGCCGCTTTCGCTTATTGCGGCATGAGCTGTGTGCTGCGTAGCATAGATAAGCGTGATGCTATGCATGCTCGACTATTGGAAATTGAGAGCGATGACGGCCATCTAACAAAAATATGGCTGGATCAGGGATTTTCTTACTGGCAAGCACAGACGCCATATCGGCAGGATTTGCGATTTCCATTTGTCGGGGAACCGAACGAACAGGGTCAGACGATTGCAAAGTCTAGAGTGGACTTGGCAGGGCAAGCTTTTCCAACTTATTTGTTTGTCGAGCGATGAAAGACGAAAATTTGATAGCGTAGCATGCATCAATGTCTTCATTCCTGCGTGCACCGACCGCCTATTATTTAGCAATATGTGGTAATTAAATTAGGTATTATCGTATGGCCGCTTTATGTTAGCCGCCGCACGATATTCAAAGAAGCAGACGCTCGTAGCAAACGGAATCAGATAACCTGTCTGCGTCTGCTGTGGCCGAAGAGCGGTCATTCCCAGTGACACTTTCGACCGTCTCCTCCTGGCCGGACATCGTCCTATGAACAACGTGCAGG
>JAYVLG010000036.1:0-2985 GCA_043759595.1 Sulfurirhabdus sp.
GCCGAAACAAATAATTCTAAAATTCTTGCGTAGCCACACCGAACCAGCGTAGGCGCGCAAAAATGTCTGGAAATTTTTATAGAATGCACGTTCGCCAACATAGAGCAAATAAGGCAATGACTTACTCAACGTCGAAGCCCTCTCCCCGGAATCCATGCCCGCATTCAGCAGATCATAACCGAGATGCACCACAGAAACCTTGTTGGGATCCACGTCATAAAACTCCAGCAGGTCGCGGCGGGTATTCTCGGAAATGCAGATCACGTGACTGGCTCGCGAAACTGCGGCCGCTTTTCGTCGAGCAACATCGACACGCCGCGGAAACATGTTTGCATACCGTTCGTGAATCATGTCATAGACAGTTAGCACTGACGGTATGGATGCGGGTGCCACTGCCTGGCGGGAATAATAAGTCTCATGCAGGACATCCGGGGATGATTTCGCAATGACCAGCCGGTCAACGGCTCTTCCCACCCACTCCAATATCCGTCCACTTCCCGGCGGACTCCACGCAAGCTTCACGCCCTTGACTAAACCCGGAGGCAATTCCGCCAGATAGTTATTGACATACAGCGATGCTGAAACAACAACCTGCTCTTCGCGAGCCACTCTCTGAATCAGATTAACAAAGTACCGCGAAATCCCGCCATATTTTTGGTTCTGAAAGATTTTCGAATCATAGAGAATCATCATAGGTTTAGTTATGGGCTCTATTTCCAGTATCGCTTACGTTGGATGCCCAAATAATTGGGAAGTTTGCTTGTCGCCCGTCATGCTTATGGTCACAATCGGCACAGCACCAGAATTCACCAAACAATTATCCGGCTTTTGCCGCTTTATAGGTATCAATTGTTTGTTCGGCACAGCGCTTCCAACTAAATTTTTGAGCCTGCACCAAAGAATCAACAGACATTTTTTGCCTGGCATCAGCAGAATTGTAAATCTTCAACATGGCTTGGCACAGTTCATCGGTATCTTGCGGATCAACCATTATCCCGGCCTCACCTACAACCTCTGGCAACGACGAAGTATTTGAAGTAATCACCGGGATGCCACATTGCATGGCTTCAAGCGGAGGCAAACCAAACCCTTCGTAAAAAGAAGGGTAAACAAACATCATCGCTCCGCTGTAAAGTGGAGCTAAATCCTCGTCTGCCGCATAACCGGTTACTATTATCCGGTCGCGAATTTTCGGGCTGGCTGCGATCTCTTCAAATATCGAGTCAAAATCCCAACCCTTTGCACCAACCAGAACGAGAGAAAGGTCATTTATTTTTTCCTGCTCTACCAAACGGACAAAGCATCGTATCGTCTGCGTGATGTTTTTCCGCGGCTCCAATGTTGAAAGGCTTAATATATAAGGCCCATCCGGAATGCTGAATTTTGTTCTGACCTGCTTCAACATAGCCTGATCCGTGCACTGGTAAAACAAGGCCGATGCAGCCAGATGCGTTACGAATACCCTTGATGGATCTAGCGAAGGCAGATAGTTACACAAGTCATTCTTGGTGGCATGTGAAATACAGGTTACCCAGGTTTCGTCATCAATACTTTTGAGTATGCGGTGTATCAGGTTATCCTCCCGAAACTGAAAAAAATCAGGATATAACACCGGAATCAAGTCATAAATGGTGATAACTTTTTTCAGTCTAATATTCCTTTTGATTTGATCTGGGATTGGATAAAATGGCGAGTGATAAATCTCGGCCGCTTCCAGATGAGCCGGATTTATAATCCTGCGCGCAAATGCTTTAGCGGCTACCCTATTATTAAGAAGTCTCCACATTACTTTTGTATGGAAGGAAGTTGACGTATTCGAATATACACACTTATGCAGTTCCTGAAAAATTCCTAGCAATCCTTCGTTGACGTCCGGTTTTAATAAAGGGACGCCAACCATAGCAGGATTGGATTGCAGATAGCTGATACACTCAAAATAGTTGCCAACATTTTGTGTAGCAGAAAACGACGTGACTACCCCCACATTTATCAGCTCTTGCGCCAGATTTTCCACAACCCTGAAAATGCCAGTTCTGGCTCTTGGACGATAGGTTCCCATCCCCAAGACTGAAATGTCGTAAATTACTCGCATCGACCTGCCAACCAATTAACCGATTTTCTATAGGGGTTTTTATCAAGTACCATATAATTTCCATCCAACATTGCTTGAGATGCAAGCGATTAATTATTGAAGTTTAACAAAATCACTGATTGAATAATTCCCGGCAATCCCTGTAATCAGCGTTCTCTTCGTACCAACACTCGACGTTTTGCATAATCCAGTTTCTTCACAAAGTTGCAGCAACAATGTTTCGTTTTCACCCTGTTACGAAAAAAGCAGCTCATCAGGTTTTTTCAATGAGCATCATCTTGCTAGCCAAATCTGCAAAGGTTGTGGCAGGGTGCCAGCCCAATGTATTAATAGTTCCCGGGTTGGACACAAGCTGCTTGTATTCGGACACGTATCCCGGGCGCAGTCTTACGTGATCATGCCAGTCTCTTCCTGCCAGCGTAAAGCACTGTTCCAGCCAATCTTCAATAGAGTAAGCCAAACCCGACCCTACCGTTGCCTCGAATACCTCATCCTGGTCAAGCAAAGTCATAACCCCTTGCATCACATCTCTGGCATAGGTCCATTCTTTGCGAACCGCAATGTCCCCAATTTCGAGTATTTCATTGCTTCCTGCAACAATTCGTTGCGCTGCCAAAGCAATCATTTTCGAAACATGACTGGCCTTGCGATGCGGACTCTCATGGTGAAACAGATAACCGACATAAGCGCGGATTCCAAGCGAGCGGTAGTAGCGTGCCGCATATACGGAATGTATCCGCGCAACAGAATATGCGCTGTTCGCCTCAAATTCGTCCCGTTCGGAAATAGGCTTACCGGTATTCTTGAACTGAAGACCACTCCCCGTTATGAATACCTTTGTTGCCGGGGAATGCTTTTTCACGGCTTCGAGAATATTCAGCGTGCCGGTAGAA
>JAYVLG010000037.1:0-3515 GCA_043759595.1 Sulfurirhabdus sp.
CTCAATTTGAACGTTAAGCCCTTGGGCGTACTATTAAAAATTGGCTTTTGATCTCGTCAATCAGCGACCGTTTGCAAAAATAATGGGGGCATCCACAAGTTCAATGGTAGACCCCACTTATTCTTTATTTCATATGTAGCCAATGCCCTATAAATACCAAGGAGTCATGTTATGCCCTATAAAACCAATAAAGATTTACCAGAAAATGTAACCCATGTACTTCCTGCCCATGCACAGGATATTTACCGGGAAGTATTTAATCACGCCTGGCAGGAATATGCGAGCCCTGAAGAACGCCGGGGCGATGCTTCCCAAGAAGAAACGGCGCATAAGGTGGCATGGTCAGCGGTGAAGAAAAAATATGAAAAGACCGGTGATACGTGGACAGCAAAAGAATAATTATAGTGTGTAGAGTTTATCTGGGAAGCTAATGTAAAAATTGCTTCCCAGATACTATGGCATGCAACGCACGGGGTCAGGTCTGTAGTCGTAGCATTGTGCTGCTTATCTGGCCTAACACTGCATTCGAGAGGGACACGCCAAAAGCGGCGCGCCCCTCAATTTGAACGTTAGGCCTCATATGTGGAAGTTCGATCAAGCCCCAGATACAGCTGCTCTAGTATCCAAGTCAATCGTCTACGACGGCCATCCAATCCTATTTGTCACACACGACGAGCACGATCATGGCTGGCAGTTTCTCGATGGCGCGGAGCCTCCTTCCGACTTCGTGCATGTCTGCATGAGCCACCCAATCAACCTGGATTCCTCTCTTTTCGAACTGGCTGAGCTTCCCCCAGGCTGGTGTGCCTGGCGAGACAGCCCCGACGAACCATGGTCTCGCGAGAAGTTACCGCCAGATGAAGCCTAACCCTGCGCTCAAGCGGGACGCCGCAGAAGCGCGGCGCCCCTTAGCTTCACGTTGGGCGCCACCGTTAAATTTTTGCCGCATTTTTTCAGGTTTGGCTCTTCTAAAATCGAGAGGTTGTGGTATTGGAAATAGATATGCCCGTACAATAAAGTGCCCAACATGCTGAATTTTGACAATATGCGCATTGGGTGCTCCATAGAGCTACCTGAACTTGCAACTCACATATCTAACGAATCTTCCACATTTGTTGTGAAAGGTATCTTTGCGGGTGGCATGGGAGTCTGCATTCACTTCTTGCATTCGGAAACAAGACAAGAGTTTGCGCTCAAGGGCATACGACCAGATTTTGTCGCTGAACAAGCGACCAAAGACCGCTTTCTTGATGAGTTGAAAGTGTGGATTGCCGCGTCGTCCTGCGATCTTATCGCTGAAGCCTTGGCTGTAGTTCGCATCAATGAATTGCCTTGCGTCTTGGCGACATGGATGCCTAATGGTGATTTGGCGCACTCGCTTCCATGGCTGACAAAGTCCAAAAAGATAGAAGCGTTGCTGCGTATCGTTCGCGGACTGTCTTGGGTGAACAGCAACTTGGGTGTCATTCATCGTGATTTGAAACCATCGAATATTCTGCTTGATGAGAATGGCTTGGCATATGTTGCGGACTGGGGGCTGGCCCGTCCCATTGGAGACGCGTTGCAAAGTGTTGGCAAAACAATGTCCAGTGCCGTTAATCGGCCAGACCTCACGCAGGAGGGAAGTTTTCTTGGAACCGTAACCTACGCCGCACCTGAACAGATCATGGGATCAGTCGCCATTGACCATCGCGCGGATATATACGCCCTCGGCTGCATGATGTTTGAATTCGAGACCGGTACTCCTCCGTTTCAAGGTAAAACGGTTTTCGATATTGCCAATCAACATCTGCGGGAAAAGCCCAAGAAACTGGGAAGCTGGTTCAGCTCCACCGACTTGGGTTTGGAACGTATTATTGCCCGGTGCTTGGAGAAAGACCCGAAAGATAGGTATCAGAGTTACAAGCAACTTGAATCAGATTTGCTGCCCATCGCCCAAAAGCAGGGTGTTGTGCTGGAGCGTTGCGAACCGGGCATACGATACAAACGGACAGCTCTTGGCAAAGGCGAGAAGCAGCAAATGGACATGCTCATGAATGTCCCGAACAAGTATCGAGGTAAGGATGGCTACATGGTCGTGGAGATGGACGAGTTGCTGCCATTTTTGAAAGAGGCAATCGATCTTATGGCGTTGGACCGCTACGCTGAGGCCGAGAAGATTTATCGCCCTCATGTGCTCCCCGAAATGATTGGCAAATGGACGCAGTGGTGGGGATTGCCTCACGACATGGCTGTGAACTATGGCCTCTGCCTTGACCGTCTAGGACGCGCCCTTGAAGCGGAAAAGCTTTTCCTCGTGCTGGCAAAGAACGATTCCAAGCCTGCTGTGTTCTATGTCAATTATTCGATGGCATTGAACCTCCTTAATAAAAGCCGACAAGCAGCCGACCTATGCCGAGAAGGCCTCAAATATTTCCCCAATGACATAGACATTCAAGGCAATCTAACGATTGCACTAGTCCAAGTAGGTGAGTATGAACGAGCTTTCGACTCTGCGCTCAAGCGGTTAAAAATCCGGCGCGATGTTCATTCACTTGATGAGGCGGCTAATGTTTTGCTCGAATACGCTACGGCCATTCGATACACTGATCTGCCGCGTGCCATTGAACTTGCCAAAACGATGGGTGACTTGATCAAGGAGGGTCTCCATCTCAACCCGAACTATCACATTCTGCGTCTGAGAGAGGTTCTTCTGCGAAGCCTCATTCAAGATGCAGAGGCGGTCAATACGATTGCGCCCGCCTTGTGGGGATCCGAATTGGTTCCTCTCGACATCCGCAAGCACGCTCTCATACAGATGCTGGAACATTGGGCCGACAACGGTTATGGGTCAGATGCAGGAGCCGATGGTGTTCTGCAATTCATCAAGAACCATCCCGGATGGCTTTCCGTCATCCCCAAGCTGAAAGAAATAGAGCTACGGACGATTGCTCGATACAAAATGATGAGAGGAAAAAGCAAGGTTGGCCAACGAGTTGTCATTCCTGAAATTGCCGATTATTTCCTCAAGAAAAATCCTTCGGGATTATTTCTAGATCCGATATTGGCAGCTCAGTTGAAAGACTGGCTTGGAGATACTAAAGAGGCTTTGGACATTCTTGCCACCTATCTCGCTGATGTGCCAGATGATTTCAATGGTATCAGGGTAATGGCTACGCTTCACTCCAGCAGCGGAAACTTCGTCGAAGCGGTGAAGTCTGCACAATCATTGGTGAAACTTGCTCCTTGGAGAGCCGAAAGCTACGACTGCTTGGCTTACGTCGCAGAAAGGGCAGGAGACGCAAGTCTCGAAAACCAAGCCAAGATTAAGAGCGACAAAGTTTTTGCTGATGAGATGCGACTATACGAGGAGGCAAAAACATACCTGAATTGAAGCCTAGCACGCGCTGGGCGACAACGAAATGAATGGGGTCAGACCCTCATGGCACTCGGTTAAGCCCATAACGCCTGGAAATAGAGGGGCTGAACCCTTCTGGTGGTAGGCTTTTGTTGCGAAACGAAAGTCACCATTCCCA
>JAYVLG010000038.1:0-43485 GCA_043759595.1 Sulfurirhabdus sp.
GCTTGATCAATTACTTAAAAATACGGAGATGCAAATGATCACACAGCAAAACAATAACCAACTGAATCTATTCAATTAAATTGCCGGACACTACTGATATTAAATAAAAGCATATGAGACTTTCTTTAGGGAGTAAGGATCAATACCTAGCAATTTATTTTATTTGGAATATTCTGATGGGATATGTATTATGCATCATTATGAAGCTTTATATTCCGTCTTTTAGGACGGCTACTTTACGATAGCGCTCTACGAGGTGTCCAATTGAACGCTTCTCGCGATTCTGCATTCCGCATACTGCACGCAGCCAGCCGCTTTGAGATCAAACAGCGCAAGCGCTCTCAGATCACAGACAAGCATCGGTTAGCAAACCGTTTGTTTTTTGAGCTTGCAATTTTTCCATTTGTTTTGGCTCTTGCTCTAATCGCTGTCATGTCTATCTTTGACCTTGAATGGCTGCGACTTATAAGTTTGTTCGCACTACTACTGGCATACATTGGCGTAATTATTTACCCAATTTTTTCAGCCTTAATTCATCGCAAGTCATTACTCGCTACGCTTAGACATCCGTTCGGGGTTTTACTCCAGAATGCGGCAGCTACTGCGGCTGTTGATCTAAGATATTCGCCGAAACTAGAGCGAAAATCTTTTGCCTTACTAGAAGTCGTTGCTCTTGAAATCAAGTCAGAGCGGGAGTTCTTTGAGCGTAGGGTTGCGTTGGTCGTCGGTTCAATTGAAAAAATTGGTCTTGCTCCAGGTTTGCTTGCTGCATTCCTATCCTTACATCAACTGCCAGGCAATCTGGATCTATGGATGCTTTCCCTCGCTTATGCGACGCCCGCCCTCTATTTTTTCGGCGCAATGGCTCATTTCCTAGCCATGCGACTCGACAGAATGAACAAGTTGCTCGACTTGGTTATAGAACGAAAGAAGGCAAAACCAACAAACCCATCAAGGTATTCTAATGTCATCTATTCCTAGTGAAGAGCGCCACATTCAACTCATTGCCAAATATTGCGTCCCAAACATGGGTGACTACTCCGCCATCGGAAGTCATTTATCACTAATCCTTGAGCGGTTGGATTTGAATCGCTCACTATCACCCGAGGACAAGCAGTACATCCGAGATAAAGGCTTGTTTGACCTATCCGAATTTGTAAAAAAACTGGAAGAAACAGGTAATTTAGATTTTCAGATTCTGCGTACCCCATTCGTAAGAAAACAAAAGAAGCAAATCCGTCGAAAACTATGGGAGAAATACGATATCGACTATATCGAGGCTTCTCATATGCGCCAGATGATGGATATTTTACTCCAAGTAGAGAAAGGTGCTCGGATATTGAATGAGGATGTTCTTTGGTTGACGACCAATGAATATTTTTACCCCACATTGAAACGCGAGTATCACAAAAATGAGGCGGTGTTCTTGCGCCAATCTTTCGAAAAGAGCAACGATCCATGGGATGCTGTGAATGCTAGCAGCCATTACCGCAAAGCTAACCTGCCTTCTGAAGCAGCAAATCTATTGGGAAAAGTGGACATCGATAGTCAAAGCGATAAACACCTTAAATCTGCCCTATGCACGACCAAAGGCGGATCAGAGCGCGATTTAAGGAAATTCGATGCAGCTCTGAAGTTTGCGGAGAAAGCACATTTATTCGATACCAGAAGCTTCCACCCCTGCACACTGATCGGCGCCATAAATTATGAACTGGGGAATCACACCTTGGGTGATGAGTGGTTTTCAAAGGCAATTGAGAGAGGTGCAAATCCTAAGGGGGTTGACCAAGAACTTCGCTCTATTTTTAAGCGCGCCAGCAAAGCCCAACAAGTTGAACTGAAACGCCACCTACTCAATATCGATCCTTTTCGCTATGACTGGGCGCATCAGACTATGGGGGGTAAAAAATACAATAGCAAGACAACGAATAACAATTCAATCAACCGGAAGCGTTAAATCGAATCGGTTATATTTAACATTGCCCTTTTGCAAAATTGTTTAAAGGATAGTTAAGCATGGCTCTAAAAATAATCGATGCAGGCTTTGGACGTACCGGCACGTTATCCGTCTATACCACGCTAAATCAGTTGGGTTTTCCGTGTTATCACATGTTCGAAGTATTAGATAACAAGGAAAACAAATCTCACCTGGATTTTTGGCGCAATGTTGCTAACACTGAACCGGGTACGCGGCACAACTGGGATCAGGTATTTTCGAAATACACTGCCACTTTGGACAACCCCGCGTGTTGCGTGTCGCGAGAACTGTTGGCGGCCTATCCTGATGCCAAAGTCGTTCTGACTGTTCACCCCCGTGGCGCCGAAGCCTGGTATGAAAGCACGATGGATACGATCTACTTCACGGAAAAAATGTGGCAGTTCAAGGTGCTTGAATTCGCTACACCTTTTGGACGCAAATTTGGTGATATGTCTCGCAAGCTCATCTGGCAGCGCTCGCACAAGGGCACAATGGATGATCGCGACAAAGCCATTGCTCACTATAATCAGCACATTGGAGAGGTTAAGACCACTGTTCCGCCGGATCAGTTGCTTGTTTTTTCAGCCGACCAGGGATGGAAGCCGCTATGCGATTTTGTTGGTGTACCGGTTCCCGAGACGGAATTTCCCAACGTTAACGATCGTGCAGCTATTAAAAAAACATTGCATGAACTTACCCGGGGTGCCTACGTCATTCTTGGTATTGGCTTTGCAGGGTTCGCTGGTTTGGCTTACGGAGCCGTTCATTTTTTATCATAATAAATTCAAAGAAACTGCAAGAGATATGCTCACCATCCTGGGTGTGCTTGTATCTGCAGGACTTCTTGCGCGATTATGGTTAACGCAGCCAGAAATTTTCCCCGCATTTCCAAAACCATTGGCAGAATATTTAGTCACCTTGTATGACGCACAAAATGCCGAGGAAGTCGCTGACCTGGAACTGGTGGTCGCCCTTTGTCTTTCGTTACTAATTGCCTCAGCGTTAACACTATTGGTTTATTTCATATGGCATCGCGTAAAACATAGCAGGTAAACGCGAGTCGTCAAAATCCTTACTACAATTTGTAGTATCTTTATTGAACCTAGAAACCTCAGCTAACCGCTAAACTTAATATTTAACCAATTAATTCTAAAAGAATTTTTAATGATTCCCTAGTTCATCCGGTTGGTGAGGCCGCTATAGATTGGATTGCACAGTTTTTGAAGTGCAGAGCGGCGTTGTAACTCCTTGAAATGGATGACCATCCTTTGATGGCGATGGGTTTGAGGGATGGGAGTATTCCAGCCATTTTTCTACTCTCCCGAGGCTGCCAAAGCGGCTGTCACTATCGCCTCGCTCATAAAATATCCGGATGTTGCAAGATTTACCAGCAAGGGTTTCACAAGAGGCACCAACCCTTTGCGTTTAGCCAGCACCAATACACCTATCGTGCCGATCACAGGTATGCCGAGACGCGTCGCCGTTCGACGACCTGCTTTGTCGTCCATGAGAACCCCACACCCGCATTCAATCGCCATTGCAATCGCGCTTGCTTCACCAGCATCAATTTCTTGCACGAATGCTGAAAAATCCGGTGACGTGCATAACTCCAACTGCTTTATAATTATTGCCGTCTGGATAAGCGGGCTTTCCGGAAAATCCGATCTTCCTGCACACTCTCCCAGCACGGTATCCGTAACCAATACACGGCTAAAAATCTGCGGCAGCAGATCCAACCGATGAAGTCGAGCAAACGCAATTAGCGGCCCTGCATCCGCAATAACGACTTTATTCAAATGCAGCCAACTCCCGTTCCAATTCCTCTTTGCCGTAACGAACAACAGGAATTTTCAGCGCGCCGAGGTGATCAATGAATTCACTTTGCGCCATTCCAGCGAGCTTTGCCGCCTTGCCGAGACTGACCACCTCATCGTCAAAAAGCTTGACTGCCAGCGCAACGCGCACCCCCTCTTTAATCAAGGTTTCATCAAATGGCACCGCCACAAACACTGGCTGGCCATGTTTGGTAATGATCGACAATTTCCCTTGTTCGGCATCCCGAACCAGATCCCCAGTACGTTCGCGCAAATCGCGGATAGTGAAAGTATCCATTACTTGGTACTCCTTTAATAAATTGTGCCATCAAATGATAGCACAATATTTAGAGACGGCGCACCAGGATTAATCCGCATCCGAAGGCTTTGGCGAGGCCGATGCCGTTTTCCAGCAGCGTTGTTAGTATGGCCGGTTCCTCAACGCTAAGTACGCCCTCAAACGTAACAGATACAAGCTTGCCGCCTCGATTGCCTTTTCGGAAATGGAGCGGCGGATGAGATAGCACAGTCATCGCCTCGATCATTGCAGCACAGTGAGCTTGCGGGTTAGCAGTAAGCTCAGACGTAGTGCGGCTACCAGTTGAGGATGAAATTCTCGTGTGCCAACTAACGCCATCCCTGGCGCTGCTTCCGGCGTCCTTCTGGACTGAACCAGCAAGCGCGCCGGGCAACCTGGTTGGCGCTCTTCGACCCGAAACAGAAAACCTTGGCGCGCCTCTTCGCCACTGCTACGCGCCTACCTCGCTTCGCCGGGAAACATCTGAGAGTGATAAACCAGCGGATGCCACTTCAGCTCGCCCGGATAGTTCGGATCAGCTTTTCCCCAGTATTGGATGATCAAATCGTTTTGATGGTCTGGCATATTTTATCGTTTATTTTTTTACCAGATGACAGGTTAACTCATCGGGTGTCATCAAAAGATGAGCCTGTGCTAAAAATTTACCCTCTTCCTGCCCTTCTCCCATCAAGGGAGAAGGAACTTGCTAATTGGCTATGGCGTTTGAATAGCGGATATTTACTGGTTAACGGTACCTAATCCCGGAAGTTACCAACCATTTTTATTGTTTTTACACCTCAGGCGCAAAACATGCTCTGGTAGCAAATAGTCACAAAACTAAAAAGGAATATCCCCTGCCTCATCCCTGTTCAAACAACATTTTTTGTATTTCTTGCCACTGCCGCACGGGCAAGGATCATTGCGACCAACTTTTGGCTCGATTCGAACAAAGGGCTCGGAATAATACGCATAGTCGTCAATTTCTTCATCCCATTCAGAAGAATCCAATCTCGCTTCTTCTTGCTCCCATCGTTGCTGGCGCGCTGCAATCTCGTCTGTGGAATAGAATTTCCAAGGATCACTGAAACGTTCCCAATCTGCCCTGTCCTGCATGGCGGCGTAAGCCTCCAGTACATCTTCCCTGGAAAAACTAATAGCCCAACCACTCTGCCTTGCCGCCATGGCTTCCAGCATCGGTCGATATTGAACACGCGGAAAATTCAGCAATGTATTGCCGCAAGACAGGCGCAAGTCCCAGTCTTCACCCTCGTCCGCGACGATTTCCGCAAGCCATTCCAGCGCTTGTGCAAACGCATCGTTTCCCTGTTGCTGTGTCATTGCCAGGTATGCGCCTATGGCGCCTGCCCGGATATACCAATCCATTGTTCGATCTTCGCACAAGTAGAGCAACTCTGGCAGCACGCTTGTCGGCTTGTTTTGAAACAGGGCTGGCCAATCGCTGATTAGCCAGTCTTGCAGGTCGGCATCTTCATCATTCGACATGCGATGCATGAATTTCACCAGCGCCAAACCGGCTGCTTCACTCGGAAACAGGCCGAGAGCCATGACAGCATGCAGCCTCAGCCACCATTCGCCCGGCGACTCGAGCCACCAATCATCTTCGTATGTTAACTGGTCACTCAAAGTGTCGATCATTGTGTCGCCACGATTGGCGCATTCATCGATCACATTGCGCGGAACGCGGTCCGCGTCGCGCACCATTAGTTCAATGAGTTTAGACGGGTTTAACTCTGAGAGTTCTTCGTCCGAATAGGTGGGAAGTTGGTTAAGATCATACATGATGCTTCCAGTTCTGGATCAGTGCGATACCCGCGTTACACCACCGCCAGTTAATACCCGCACACGTTCACCTGGCCTGAATATTTCATCTGCCTCCTGCGTGACGGCAAACATTCTGCCATTATCCAGCTTAACCGTAATTTCCAGACCGGTTTTACGGGTGACGCCTTCTTCTACAGCAGAACCTGCAAGGCCACCGACTACGGCTCCCAGAACGGTGCCAATTGCACTGCCTTTACCCCCCCCGACATTACTACCGGCAACACCGCCAACTATCGCACCGGCGCCTGTTCCCACTGGGGTTTTAGTGCCTTCAATCTGAACCTGGCGTACACTTTCTACTACACCCATCTGTACTTCTTGCACTTGTCTGGCTTGCGAGCGTGAATAAGCGCTGCCGGACATGCTGGATGCGCATCCGCCCAGAAAAGCCAACGATATGAACAAGGCACTGACTACTTTTATTGCATGCATGCTATTTCTCCCTGCATTTAAAAATGCTTAAGCTAAACTGAATCCAAAATGCGTCTTACTTAAAGCGCTTATTTCATCTCTTGTGGCGGTGTGATTCTGGCCGCCGCGCTGTGCGATTTTTACTGACCCCATGATGGATGCCAGACTACCTGTTGCCTGCCAGTCCATGCCTTGTGCTATGCCATAAAGCAGACCGGCACGATAAGCATCGCCACAACCGGTTGGGTCCACCACTTCTGTGGGCTTAACGCAGGGAATTTCAATTCGCTTACCATCTGCGTAGATGTGTGAGCCTTCCCCCCCTAAAGTGACAATTAATGCCTTTACTAGTTTCGCCAGGTCTTCAATTTTTTTACCGGTGCGTTCCTGCAGCAGCTGCGCTTCATAATCATTGACGGCCACATACGTGGCTTTTTCAACAAATTGCAAAAGCTCTTCACCGTTAAACATGGGTAAGCCCTGGCCCGGGTCAAACACAAACGGCACACCGGCTTCATGAAACTCTTTGGCGTGTTGCAGCATACCGTCTCTGCCATCAGGTGCCACGATGCCCAGGCTCACATTTTTGGCATCCCCAACATGGTTCTGATGGGAAAAATTCATGGCGCCGGGGTGGAAGGCGGTGATCTGGTTGTCGCTCAGGTCAGTGGTAATAAAAGCCTGTGCAGTAAACGATTCAGGCACCGTGCGTACATGGGCTGCATTCAGACCCAGTTTTTCCAGTCGCGACGCATAGGGCTGAAAATCATCTCCTACAGTGGCCATAATCATCGGGTTGCCGCCCAGCATATTTAAATTATAGGCAATATTTCCGGCGCAGCCACCAAACTCACGGCGCATTTCAGGTACCAGGAAGGCAACGTTCAGAATATGAATTTTTTCCGGCAAAATATGGTTTTTGAAGTGGTCGCCAAAGACCATAATGGTGTCGTATGCCATGGAACCGCAAATTAATGTCTGCATGCTTTTATCCTGATTAAAGTTTGCAGCGATTATATCACCTTCTATTTATGCCTTCTCCCCAACATGAGCTTGATATTCACAGCTAAGCCGTGCTGATTTTCTGACATCATGGTAAATATTCACCATTAAGCACTTTGACATGAAGGCAGATCAGCGCCAAACATAAACAAACAATAGATCAGGCATGGTTTTTGCACTACAATATTCTGTATGATATTTATAACTTTTTTCGAGCAATACCGAAAACTTGATGGCCAGATCATTTAAAAACACGTTTGCATGTATTATTGTGCTCAGCGCAGCCATGCTCCCATTGGCAGGTAAAGCCGCTGTTTTAGGCAATATTGTCGTGCAATCCGCATTGGGCCAGCCCTTGCGGGCGACCATTCCGTTCACCAGCAATGGCCCGGATGATATGATCGAAAACACGTGTATTTCTTTACGTGCTCCCACCAAATCGTCGCAATCTGCCTCTCCTTACCTGACGAGAGCTCGTCTTAATGTTGAAAATCTCAACGGTAAACAGCAGATTACAATTACTGGCACCACAATTACGAATGAACCGGCTATCACCCTTCAGCTACATATTACCTGTGCAAAAGAAGGGGAATTTGACCGTGAATATACTGTCTTACTTGATCCTCCTGAATACGCCAAAATTCAGGCACCTGTCACAACCACCACACAAATTTCCGCTGTAAAAAGCAGCACCCATCGAGCCGGTCTGCCGTCACAAGTTGAGTTGGGTGGACGTTACGAGGTTTTGCAGGAAGAATCGCTGGACAATATTGCCCGCTCTGCTTTCCCTGGAAGCAAGTCAAAACAAAAGCGCTTTATCCGTGCAACCAGGCAGGCTAATCCTGACGTTTTTGATGAGTCCGGCAACAATAGCATTCCTGCTGGCACTGTATTATTGCTGCCAGAAAAAGAAGCTATTCAGGCACGCCGCATACCTAAAGCGCAACCTGCTACCGAACAACAGCAAACTGCGTCTGCTCCGAAATCCGTTAAAACGCCATCCAGACGAGTAACTGCCAAAAACGACCAGCGCGGTTTTGAGCTTAAACTAGCAACGGGTGAACTGGATTTAACCCCGGCTAAAGACTTAACCGACGAACAGCGGGATGTGTTGCGCGAGCAACAACTCATGATCGCCAGCGATGATCAGGTTGCCACCATACTTGCACTCAAGAATCAGATAAAAGTGCTTGAAGCGCGCATGTCTGAAATGCAGCTTAAATTGAGCAATCGTATTTCAGAAACCGACAAGCTCAAACTGGCGATTGATAGCAAAAAGGCAGAGATCAATAAATCTGCCACCCAGAGTAACATCATGCCCGTTATCTATTGGCTCATCGGTGGCTTGTTAACTGTGTTGCTCGGCTATGCCGTGCTTGTCTGGCACCGCAATTGGAAAAGCAATCAGACTTTCAGCTTTTCGTCGGACAAAAAAGTTGATCACGACAGCATTATCCCGGAACAACACGAGCCCTTGCCGCGCAGAGTGTATGTCCAGTCTGCCGCTGCCAGTAGCCATGGTTTACCTGCAAGCACAGAACAGACTACGCAGGGCGAAGAAGAAGACGAAAATCATTACAACCCAAACAGCATTTTTCAGAAAGACGAATCCATTTCCCTGACCGAATTTGATTCGGTAATAGATGAGGCAGATTTGTATCTGGTTTATGGCTGGACGCAAAAAGCCATTGATCTGCTCAAGGACCACATTCAACGCATTAAAACCGATGTACCACCCTGGATGATGCTGGCCGATATTTATCGGAGCAACCACATGGATCAAGAATTTGTAGCCTTGGCAACCGAGTTTAAATCCCATTTTGGAGATACTGAATGGTGGCCAAAGCTGCAAAAGATCGGTATAGAATTTGACCCGCAAAATCCGCTGTTTCAGGTTGAACCAGCTAAAGCAGACGAAATACAAGAAGAACCAGCCCCCCTTCCAGACATACACGCCATGCTGGATGAAGGTTTGTTATATTCAGTTGATGAGCCTGCCAGTGAAGTAGAGTTGCCTCCACCGGATCCAGAGCCTGTAGATGATATGCTTGAATTTGACTTTACGCCCTTAAGAAAAGACCTGTCCAAATCTGATACACCTGAAGAAGATGATCCCTTTAGTGCTTTGGCACCGGATGATCACAAAATCAATATCAAAAGAACCTTCTCGAATGATAAAAATGCTGCTGACAAGGGTAAGTAATACAAGCTAAATCAGGCACAGCTTACAGCAAAAGCCTGATCTGTTTTTAGATAAAAAAACACTTTAAAGCAGCTGAAATGACAGACCTGCCACCATGGTTCCTATAAAAGCACCAGCCAGCACATCGCTTGGATAATGCAATCCGAGCACTAAGCGAGACAATGCTACCAACGCTGTAAACGGCACCACCACCCAAGCTAAAAACGGGTAGTACCCCAGTATCACAGTGGTAAAGGCCACTGCATGCAGGGTATGGCCTGAAGGGAAACTGAACTGATCCAGCGGATTGGCACCCAGTAAAATTTTACTGTTGATTTGATAGGGACGCGGACGCAAGGTTTTTACTTTCAGCCATTTATAAATCAGCGTGCAGAACAACCCCGAAATGATCATGTGAAGCACGGGCAACACAGCACTCTTGCCAAACCACCCAAGCAAAAGCACCATACTGGCGTACCAGAATATTCCGTCTCCGAGTCGGCTCACTACTTGGAAAAGCGCTTTGACCCACCTAAACTGGCTTGCGCTGTTTATCCGTAAACAGACCGTTTCATCCCAATGGCTGACTTGTTTCAAGCGAAGTTTCTGAATCATTTGATTCTCCTCTTTTCACTATTTTCAACAAAACCTGTTCGAATTGATCGTAGATATCTTTCCAGTCTATGTTTTCTGCTGTGCTGCGCGCCTTTTTTCCTAATTCAGAAAGCATCACATCATCTGATGCCAACGCCGCTGCCTGTTCGATAAACTGACGTTCATTATCAAACATGGCTACCAGCCCGTTTTTTCCATTTCGTATATGTTCAGCCGCTGCTGCATAGTCATAAGCAACAACAGCAAGCCCGCTGGCCATGGCTTCCATGGTGACGTTTCCGTAAGTTTCTGTGATACTCGGGAACAAGAATGCATCTGCCGATGCGTAGTGTGCTGCCAGATCTACACCAGTTTGCATACCGGCAAAGATATGGCCGGGATTCAAATGTTCCAGCTCGCTTCGTTCAGGACCATCTCCCACCAGCACCAGTTTGGCCTCTGGTCTTATCTGGCGCATTTTGTTAAATGCGCTCAACACGACAGGCAGATTTTTTTCGGGTGCCAGTCGGCCCACATACAGCACAACCAGATCTTTTTCTGCGGCTCCCCACTGAGCACGTAAAGCCTGGCTTCGTTTGGCCGGATTGAATAGTGTGGTATCTACCCCGCGCCTCACCACAATCAGGTTCTCATAGCCGCTTTCAAACAGCTCTTTGCGGATCCCTTCCGTTGGCACCATCGTGCATAACGCCTTATTATGGAGTTTGCGCAAATAGGCGATGATCGGTTTGCGTAACCACCCAAAACCATAGTGTTTACTATACACATGAAAGTTGGTATGAAAGTCCGTGCTGGTGGGGATTTTCAACTTGTTTGCGGCTGATAATGCAGACCATCCCAGCGGCCCTTCCGTGGCAATATGCACGATGTCCGGACGCTTTATCGTCCACAGTCTGAGCAAGGCGGATTTTGCAGGCAGACCCATTTTCAGGCCATCATAGCGAGGTATCGACATGCCCCGTTGCAGCACTTCTTCTATGTGCTTATCCTGAAGCGGGGTGTCAATTTCACTCTGGCGAGGCCGGATTAACTGGATTTGATGGTCGCGTTCCTGCAGGGCACTGACCATGCGCCCGATGGTCATAGCTACACCATTTATCTCAGGCGGGTAGGTTTCAGTGACTACTGAAATACGCATCACTTGCCTGGAGGTGGGCAAACTTTGTAAAATAATAGGCATGTCGTTCATGCTGCCACTTTGCATGAACGACAAGACGTTTTGATTACAGGGATTTGACGGTTTTATTACAAGGGTACGCGCATACAATGCTGTTCACCGCAGAGGCGCGGAGGCGCTGAGAAAAGCAAGACTTATGTTCCTGGAATGAGCATTTTACTCTGTGCCTCCGCGTCTCTGCGGTGATTCTATATTCCAGTTTTCAAAGATATTAAGTCAGAAAGACAAAATTACAACAACACCAATAACCAGATAGCGGCCGCATTAATCAAGCTCAGCAGCACAGCAGCGCTCCCTACGTCCTTGGCACGCTTAGCGAGCTGATGTTTTTCCAGAGAAATGCGATCAACGGTGGCTTCAATCGCTGAGTTAAACAACTCTACTATCAGAATCAGCATGACACTGCCCACCATCAGCGCTTTACCCACACCACTTACGGGCAGAAAAAGTGCAACAGGTATGAGCACCAACGCTAAAAGCATTTCTTGCCGAAAGGCGTCTTCATAACGCAAGGCGGCTTTCAAACCGTCCAGCGAATAGTGAAATGCATTGACTATTCGCTTAAGACCGGTTTTTCCTTTATAGGGGCTTTCTAACCCTTCCATGTCAGATCCAATTCGCGTGCTGCTTTTACATCATCCAGACGGCGTACAGGCGTTGTATAAGGCGCACTTTTCAACAGTTCCGGCGTTGAATTGGCTTCTTCCAGAATGGCTTTCATTGCCGCTACAAATGCATCCAGCGTATGTTTGCTTTCAGTTTCTGTGGGTTCAATCAACAAGCACTCAGGCACCAGCTGTGGAAAATAGGTAGTAGGAGCATGAAAGCCCTTGTCCAGCAAGCGCTTTGCCACGTCCATGGCTGTCACACCTGTTTTGTCCTTCAGTCCCTTCAGGGTCACGATAAACTCGTGACTGGCACGACGCTGCGGGAAAGCAATGTCATATCCGATTTTTTTCAACTCTGCCAGCAGGTAATTGGCATTCAGCGAAGCAAACTCGGCCACGCGGTGCATGCCCTCTGCACCTAACATCCGCGCATAGATATAAGCGCGCATCAACACACCGGCATTACCCATATGAGCAGACATACGGCCGATGGACTGCGGCATATCCTGCTCTGTCAACCAGCGATATTCGTTCTTGTCAAACGCCACGATGGGAATAGGCATAAAAGGCAGAAGCCGCTTGGAAACTCCCACCGGACCCGCACCTGGCCCACCACCACCATGAGGCGTTGAGAAGGTTTTATGCAGATTCATGTGAATCACATCGAAACCCATGTCACCCGGTTTTACTTTACCCAGAATGGCGTTCAGGTTGGCACCATCGTAGTAGAGCAGGCCGCCAGCATCGTGAACGATTTTCTGAATTGCCTGAATGGCTTTTTCAAACACACCGAGGGTGGAAGGATTGGTCAACATCAAACCGGCAGTTTGTGGGCCAACGGCGGCTTTTAGCGCCTCCAGATCCACATCGCCTTCGCTGTCGGTTGGTATCTCTTTAACTTTATAACCGCACATGACGGCTGTGGCAGGGTTAGTACCATGCGCTGCGTTTGGCACAATAATTTCATTGCGCTCAAAATCACCACGGGATTCATGGTAAGCACGAATCATGGCCACACCGGCAAACTCGCCATGGGCACCCGCCATCGGGGTCATACTGACACCGGCCATGCCGGTTACGTCTTTCAGGATTTCCTGCAGTTCGTACATGCACGCCATGAACCCCTGGCCAGTTTCTGCCGGCGCAGAGGGGTGACGTCCCAGAAATTGCGGTAGCATGGCAAGTGAATTGCAGGCACGCGGATTGTATTTCATGGTGCATGAACCCAAGGGATAAAACTGGGTATCAATGGAAAAGTTCTTTTGTGAAAGCCTTGTGTAATGGCGAACCACATCCATCTCTGAAGCTTCAGGCAATTTAGGGCGCTGCTTGCGCAGGAATTTCTCTGGAATATCAGCGACAGCCGCCTTTTTGGCAGGTGCCTGCACCGAGTTTCTCCGCCCCGGTTGGGAAAGTTCAAATATCAGCATAGTTCAATTACACAATAATAAATTTAAAAAATTCGCTTTCACAAAGGGTACAGAAACCTGCACCCGATCCCTCGTTATTGCTTTACCGCTTCCAGTGCTGAACTGTAATCCGGTTCCTGTTTAATTTCAGGCACCAGCTCGGAATAAAGCACTTTATCGTTTTCATCCAGCACAACCACTGCCCGAGCTGTGAGTCCGGACAATGGAACATCTGTAATCATGACACCATAATCCTTATGAAAGTCCCGGCCGCGCATGGTGGATAAGGTAATCACATTATCCAGGCCTTCCGCGCCGCAAAAGCGGCTTTGCGCAAATGGCAAATCTGCTGAAATAACCAGCACAACGGTATTAGGCAAATCATTCGCTTCGGCATTGAAGCGGCGGGTAGATTCTGCACAGGTTGGAGTATCCAGACTGGGCACAATATTCAGAATTTTGCGTTTACCTTTGTAATGGCTTAAAGAAATATCATTCAGATCTTTATCCACCAGCATGAAGCTATGCGCCATATCGCCTGGTTTTGGAAAATTGCCGCCTACATTTATAGGGTCGCCCCCAAGTGTAACAGTTGCCATGATCCCGCTCCTTTTAGTGAAAGTAACGCACAATCGATAAAACTAGGATTTATAAGCACACGGCGGGGCTTCCCGACGCTTGCTCAGAATACGTTCCAATTGCTCTGCATACCGCTGTAAATCGCCATCGGTTTTGGTTTCTGTTGCACAGACCAGAATCGCCTGACCCAACTCAGGGTAATCTGCGCTCAGGTCATATCCGCCCAAAATACCTTGCGCTCTAAGTGCCCGCAATACGTCAGCGGCAGGGGAGGAAACGCGGATGACCGCCTCATGAAAATTCGGGCCGGGAAAAACCCGCTCGACCCCTTCAATTTTAGCCAACATATCCATAAGCGCCAGCGTGTTGGCATGGCAGCTAGCTGCAACACGTTCCAACCCATCGGGGCCCAGCAGGGACATGAAAATAGTCGAAGCCGTGACAACCAGCCCTTGATTGGTACAAATATTGGATGTGGCCTTGGAACGGCGGATATGCTGTTCACGGGCCTGCAATGTCAACGCGAAGCCTTGCTTACCTTCCAGATCAACAGTGCGCCCTACAATACGTCCGGGCATCTGGCGCACCAGTGCAGTCTTGCATGCCATAAAACCATAATAAGGGCCACCGCTGGCTAAAGGCGCACCCAAAGGCTGGCCTTCACCCACGACAATATCAGCTCCTTTGCCACCCCATTCACCCGGTGGGGTAATGAGTGCCAGGGACATGGGATTGACCACGCCAATGACCAGGCTACCCTTGCTATGCGCCCAGTCAGTCAGCACATCTACTTCTTCCAGATTACCGAAGAAGTTCGGCTGAGGAATAACCAGCGCGGCAAAGTCTGCGTCATCTTTTAAATCTGTGCTGATGGTGCCTAGTTTGGCGTCGTAATCCACTTCAACCAGCTCAATACCCTGATTTTTCACCGTCACCTGCACTACTTTACGGTAGTTCGGATGCACGGTTTTCGGCATTAAAATGCGTCGTGAACTTTTGTGCAACCGCACTGCCATGAGCACCGCTTCAGCCAGTGCAGACGCGCCATCGTAAAGACTGGCATTGGAAACATCCATGCAGGTTAACGAGGCCATCATGGTCTGATATTCATAAATCAGTTGCAGCGTACCCTGGCTGGCTTCAGCCTGGTATGGGGTATACGCAGAATAAAACTCACCGCGAGTGGTGATCTGCCAGACCGCTGCTGGTATATGGTGCTCATAGGCACCAGCGCCGATAAAATTCAGGTAGCGCCCGTCTGTTTCAGCCCGATCCTGCATGAGCCGCGAGACTTCCATTTCACTCATGCCTTCCGGCACGCGGGTCAGCTTGCCACTGCGTAAAGCAGCAGGAATTTCATCAAATAAATTTTCAATCGATTCCGCACCAATGCTGTCCAGCATGGCACGAATATCTTCTTCTGTATGCGGTATAAACGGCATGGTCAATCGCCCTTACTTAGTCTTAATGCGCTTCGCTATCCACCAACGCCTGATAAGCCGTTGCATCCAGCAAGCCGTTCAAATCTGCTGCATTATCCGGTTTGATCTTGTACATCCAGGCTGCAAACGCATCCTGATTGATCTTTTCCGGTGAATCTTCCACTTCACTGTTGGTAGCAACTACTTCACCAGCAATCGGTGAATACACATCAGAGGCTGCCTTGACGGATTCCACCACAGCACACTCTTCATTCTCTGCTAATTTACGGCCTACAGCCGGATTTTCCACAAACACCATATCGCCCAGCAAATCCTGCGCATGGTGGGTGATACCGACTGTTACGGTACCATCTGCTTCAAGTCTGGCCCACTCGTGGGTCTTGGCGTACTTCAAATCAGCAGGAATACTCATTTCACATTATCTCCATCAATCTTTTCGATTTTAACAAAACTTTAAATCAGACCTTTGCCGTTACGGACAAAGGGATATTTCACTACTTTCGCATTCAATAATTTGTCCCGAATCTGCACCTGCACCATGTCGCCTGGCGATACACCAACCGGCATACTCCCCATAGCGATGGATTGATTCAGTGTAGGCGAAAAACCACCGCTCGTGATTTCACCCTCGCCCTTAGAGGTCATAATTTTCTGGTGGCTGCGGAGCACACCCTTATCCTGCAATACCAATCCCAATAACTGATGGGTAACCGGTCTGGTTTGCAAAACGCTTTTTCCGATAAAGTCACGAGGACTCTGCAAATCTACAGTCCAGGCCAGCCCGGCTTCCAGCGGATTGGTTGCTTCATCCATATCCTGCCCATACAAGTTCATACCAGCTTCCAGTCGCAGCGTATCACGCGCGCCCAGGCCAATCGGTGAAACGCCCAACCCGTGCAAGGCTTGCCAGAAACTTTCGGCCTCAGTCGCCGGCAACATGATCTCAAATCCATCTTCACCCGTGTAACCGGTGCGGGCAATAAAATACTGATTGTACGCTACCGCCTGAAAAGGCTTGAGAGATTCGCTCACAGCCTGTGAACCGGGTATGGCCTGCCATACTTTACTGCGCGCTTCAGGACCTTGCACAGCAACCATCGCCAGATCTCGGCGCGGCTTGATTTCAAGGCCAGGGGCATGAGCATCGCGCTGTTTATTCAGCCAGGCCACATCTTTATCAGCTGTGCCTGCGTTCACCACAATGCGGAACCAGTCTTCGCGCATGAAGTAGATGATCAAATCATCAATCACACCGCCTTCAGGATTCAGCATGCAAGAATAAAGTGCTTTGCCGGTAACGGTGAGTTTATCAACATTATTAGCCATGGTTTGGCGCAAGAAATCGCGCACGCCAGCACCTGTCACATCCACTACCAGCATATGGCAAACATCAAACATGCCCGAGCCCTGACGCACCTTATGGTGCTCATCCAGTTGGGACCCGTAATGCAACGGCATATCCCAGCCGCCAAAATCCACCATTTTTGCGCCCATATTACGATGCGCCTGATTCAGGGGTGTTTGCTTCAACATGGTTTAATCTCTATTTAAAAAATTCATTCTAGTTTTCTGCGGGTAAATCCAAACATGCGCTATAACTCCCTCTCCCTTTATGGGAAAGGGCTGGGGAGAGGGTGCTCGCAACTCTACCCCTCTCCCTGCCCCTCTCCCACAAGGGGCGAGGAAACCTGCTACTATCCAAGAGTTGCTAACTGCTCTTCCTCAGCAAAATAGGAACTCCGCACCATCGGCCCCGCTTTAACCCAGCCAAAACCCATTTCACGCGCCGTCACTTCATACGCAGCAAACTCGTCCGGGTGAATGTATTCCTGAACCGGTAAGTGCTGTAGTGATGGGCGCAAATATTGCCCCAGAGAAACGCGATTAACGCCCTGTTTACGCAAATCCTGAAGTACTTCAATCACTTCCTCGCGGGTTTCACCTAACCCCAGCATCAAAGCAGACTTTGATTCCACGCCCGGCAATTTCGCAGCGAGTGCCAGCATGTCCAGCGAACGTTCGTATTTTGACCCTTTGCGCGCTTCACGATATAACCTAGGCACTGTTTCCACGTTATGCCCCCAAACCAGATCGCGCCTTACGCCATCAAGTAACGCTGCTAGTGTTTGCTGCATCAGTTCAAGTGCTGATTGCTGACAATTTCGGAAATCAGGCGTCAAAAACTCCACGCCAATTTGCGCGTTTTGCAGCCGCAATAATCTGAGGGTTTCAGCAAATATACCTGCGCCACCATCGGGCAAATCATCCCGATTCACCGATGTCAGTACGATATAACTCAGTTTTAATTCAGCAACTGCCCGCGCCACGCGCGCCGGTTCACCTTTATCAAACCACTCGGGCTTACCGGTTTTGACTGCACAAAATCCGCAAGCACGTGTACAGGTATCCCCAAGCAGCATAAAGGTTGCAGTACCGCGGCTCCAGCATTCGCCTCGGTTGGGACACCTGGCTTCTTCACATACAGTATGTAGGGCATTTTCATGCACCGAACGGCTTGTATCCTGATAATGTGTTTCTTTACCGAGATTCTGGCGAATCCATACAGGCATGCGGGTAATATTACGTTGCTGGGATATCATCAAAAATACCAATAAAAAAGGGGTGAAGCCGGAATTCCGGCTTCACCCCCCTGTCCTTTTAACCTGAGAGATTACGACAAAAAATGTCGCGTGCCCCTTCGGTGGATGATCTTAATTAAACAAGACCAACGCTCTCCAGAGTAGTCTCAGCAGTACAAGGATTTATCAGCGAGCCTGTCAGCAGCTTTTCGCAGCAAACACCACCACACCAAAAGAAAATCAATGCAGCTACTTGACCAAACGGTTCCTTTTACCTGAGCGATTATTGGGTATTTACGCCTTCGGCGGTGCTTGCAAACAGCACACTCTCCCGCTTAGCCTTTCAGACTGATATTACCTTGAACTATACCGGAGTGCCCGCTTTGTGGCAAGACAGGCAAACAGCCCATCAAATCAATCAGTCACAGTGCAACCAACTGATTTCCCTTGCTGGTAGAGGCATTCACTAATAGCTAAAAAATGTTTATCAACCTCACAGAAGCAGCACAGACTTACTCCGCAGCACCGTCCTCTTCCAACCCCAATTCCTGAATCTTCCGCGTCAAAGTATTACGACCCAATCCAAGTAAGGTAGCAGCTTCTATCCGCCTCCCTCCGGTATGCCCGAGCGCAGCTTTAATTAACACCGATTCAAACTGCTTGTTCAACTGTTCCATAATGCCATGCTCACCTCGATTCAGTGCGCTTTTAGCCTCATTTTCCAGCGCATCCTGCCAACCTTGCCCCACCTCAACACGATCTTCACCCAATAGCTCCGGTGGCAAATCGGGAATTTCAATATTCTGCCCCGGTGCCATAACCATTAGCCAATGGCAGACATTTTCCAACTGCCGTACATTGCCAGGAAAACTCAGCGAGCTAAGATACTTTAATGCGGCTTCCGAAAACCGTTTTTGTTCGCCACCCAATTCCTTGGCACTCTTTTGCAGAAAAAATTTTGCCAATAACGGTATATCTTCTGGCCGTTCACGCAATGGTGGCAAACGTAAACGGATCACATGCAGACGATGAAACAGGTCTTCGCGAAATAATCCCTGCTTCACTCTGACTTCCAGATCCTGATGTGTTGCTGCGATTACCCGAACATTCACCTTAATGGGTTGATGCCCGCCAATCCGGTAAAACTGGCCATCTGACAATACGCGCAATAATCGTGTCTGCAAATCGGAGGGCATATCCCCAATTTCATCAAGAAACAGGGTGCCGCCATCTGCCTGTTCAAAACGCCCCCGGCGCATACTCTGGGCACCGGTAAATGCACCTCGCTCATGTCCAAATAGCTCTGATTCAAGCAAATCCTTGGGTATGGCAGCCGTATTCAGGGCGATAAATGGTTTTGCAGCACGAGGACTGTGTCGATGCAGCGCTCGGGCGACCAACTCTTTTCCCGTACCCGATTCACCTGTAATCATCACGCTGGCATGAGATTGAGATAGACGGCCAATTGCGCGGAATACTTCCTGCATGGCAGGCGCCTGCCCCAGAATCTCCGGCTCGCCTTCCATGACTTCATTCACATCTGCGGCACGCATGCTCTCATCCATGGCACGACGAATAAGCTCTATTGCGTGAGTCACATCAAAAGGCTTTGGCAGATATTCAAACGCGCCACCCTGGAATGCTGCAACGGCACTTTCCAGATCGGAGTAGGCAGTCATGATAATGACGGGGATAGTAGGGAAGCGTTCTTTCACCTTTTGCAACAGATCAAGCCCGGAGCTACCTGGCATGCGAATGTCGCTAACCACAACTTGTGGTACGGTAGTTTCGAGGGCTGTCAGGGCATCCTGCCCATTTGTAAACACTTCGAACTCAATCCCTTCCCGCGCCAGTGCTTTTTCAAACACCCAGCGGATAGAACGGTCATCATCTATAATCCAGACAGGTTTCATCGTTATATCTTCTCAAATATCCATCTGATTAAATCAATGCACCATTTTGGTGCATTGAATAGTTTTACTCGTCCTCACCTGACACCGGAAGCAACAAGGTAAAGGCAGTTTCACCCGGACGACTTTCGCACTCAATTGTGCCATGATGCTGATTCACATACGTTTGGGCAATAGTCAGCCCCAATCCACTTCCATCCTCCCGACCAGATACCAGAGGGTAGAAAATCTTTTCTTTGAGTGATTCCGGAATACCCGGCCCATTATCGATAATCTGTAATTTAAGCGCCAGGCGATAATGCTTCCTGGCTAACGTCACGCGCCGGGCTACGCGAGTGCGAAATATGATTTCCCCTTTGCCCTGCAACGCCTGAACAGCATTCCGCGCAATATTCAGTACCACCTGGATCAATTGTTCTCTGTCACCCACCATATCCGGCAAGCTGGTATCGTAATCGCGTTTTATTGCAATTCCAACCGGTGTTTCCGCCAGCAACAAGCTCCTTACCCGTTCAAGCACCTCATGAATATTGATTTGCAGAATTTGCGGAATACGATGCGGGGTTAGCAACCGGTCCATCAAGCCTTGCAATCGATCTGATTCCTTGATGATCACCTGGGTATATTCTCGCAACTCCGGTTTTGGTAGTTCGTATTCCAGCAACTGAGCCGCTCCACGGATTCCTCCCAAAGGATTTTTGATTTCGTGTGCGAGATTGCGGATCAGTTCACGATTAGCTTGCTGCTGTAGCAGCATGCGCTCTTCCCGCGCAATCTTAAGCTGCTGCTCCATTTGCCGAAACTCTATCAGAATGCCAAGCCCTTCGCTTTCTACTGGCGTTACGGTACAGCTAGCAAGCACTTTCTCATTGCCTGGCGTGCTGATGGACATTTCATATTCAGTAAAACTGCTGTTGTGTTCCGTGGCATAGTTCACCGCGGCCTGTAATTCACTTGCATCGGTGAAGATGTTATACAAAAAATGCCCCAGCACATGCTTACTGCTTAGCTGAAACATGCTTTCTGCTGACGGATTGATATATTTCAGACGCAAATCCTCGTCTGCCAGCAAAACTGCGGTGGATAACAGCTCCAAACCAAGGAACGCTGAATTTTTCATGGGATATTTGTCAGTCACACATTGTATAAAGCAAGAAACGCGCCATAAGATACGGCGGCAAATCGAATTTTTTTGCTACGGGCAGACTCTTTGTTTTCCAAGAATCTGCCCGTAGCACTTTCGGTATTTATTTTGTTCCAGCCAATTCTTTCTGCAAAGCTTCCAGATTTTTTTCGTGGGCTGTCACTTCGTCTTTCAGACCCTGAACTCTGTCCAGATATTTCTGGTAATTTTTCTCATTGCCCAAGCGCACACCTTCGCCTTCTTTAAGTGCCTGCTGCGCTGCAGCAAGTTGCTTTTGTTCATTAGCCAGTTCTTCTTCCAGCAGCCGGCGCCGCACATCATCGCGTTTTCTTTGTGTTTCGCCATCCACTTTGGGAAAACTGGAAGGTGTCGGTGAAGAAGCGCTTTTCGGCTTGGCCCCAGAAATAGTCGATATGGGCTCCAAATCCAGCTTTTTTGCACCCTTTTTCGCTATATTTGAATAGGTTACGCGACCATTCTCATCTACATATTTGTATATTTCCGCATAGGCTGACAAATGCAGGCCAAAGAGAATAATAAACGCTATATTTTTAAACGTATTCATTCTTGTTTTCAAAGGTTCACAATGCCTATATGACTGTAAATATTACTGTAAAGTTGCCAAATCCTGTTTCAACAATTCAATATTTTTTTCGTGCAGGGCAATTTCATCCTGCAATTCCTTTATTCTTTCTTCATTCCTGTTAACGGCTTTTCGCGCCACTTCTTTACCATCAACCTTATTATTAATTGTTCCTGAACGATTTTTTTCTTCTTCCATCGCCAGCCTGGCTTTTACCAGCATCGTCTGCTCTTTAACCAAAGACTCTTCCACCGACTGCTTTTTCGCACTCTTTTCAGGCCCCTCCTGCACCTCAGCTGCGCCCCCTTTTGCAGAAGCTCCCACAGGTTTGGCTTTTGTTGGGCGCAAAATCGTAATTGGAGCCAGCTCTACTTTTTTTGCACCTTTTATCGGTACATTGGAATAAGTGACCTGGCCTTTTTCATCGACCTGTTTATACATCTCAGCCTGAATGCCGAAGCTGCCTATCAGCAACAAGAAACCGCACACACTCAACACATTTTGTTTCATACCCCTCCCACGCCTTTTCATATCTCAATCTAAAGGCAAGTTTATGATAGGCACTTACAGCAATCAATGCAACCAGCCTTGCATTAAGAAAATGACATTTAATCTGGAAACCTTAGTTGGATGGGTTGGAGTGTGCTGTTTTTGGAGCACAGGAGAAGGCGCAATGATGCAGAATGGTCATTCCTTTGCAAGGCGTTGCAACGCTGCCCTGTGCTGCGAAAACTGTGCAATCCTACTTATTATTTCGGTCAGACCAACCAGGTGAACCAGGGATCATTAAAAATACCATTAGAATTATTTAGTTAAAGTTAGGTTTAACTGTTACCTGAGATTTCCAGATTTAAGCCAATCTATTTGGCACAAATAAAAAAGGGCGGGGAAAACCCCGCCCTTTTTTGCATATAATCGACTGATTAAATGCTGTAATACATATCAAATTCAACCGGATGAGTCGTCATGCGGAAGCGGGTTACTTCTTCCATCTTCAACTCGATGAATGCATCAATCATGTCGTTGGAGAATACGCCGCCACGTGTCAGGAACTCACGGTCTTTATCCAGTGCTTCCAATGCCATTTCCAGTGAAGAACACACTTGTGGAATAGCGTTAGACTCTTCTGGAGGCAGATCATACAAGTTTTTATCCATTGCATCGCCTGGATGAATCTTGTTCTGAATACCGTCCAGACCTGCCATCAACATGGCGGTAAATGCCAGGTATGGATTAGCGGTTGGATCAGGGAAACGCACTTCAATACGACGGCCCTTAGGGTTTGTTACATAAGGGATACGGATGGAAGCAGAACGGTTACGCGCCGAGTAAGCCAGCATAACTGGTGCTTCAAAACCTGGAACCAGTCGCTTGTAAGAGTTGGTGCCTGGATTGGTAATGGCGTTCAGTGCTTTAGCGTGCTTGATAATACCGCCGATATAGAACAATGCCATTTCGGACAGACCAGCATAGCCATTGCCGTCAAACAGGTTTTTTCCGTCTTTCCAGATGGACTGGTGTACGTGCATACCGGAACCGTTGTCACCCACGATTGGCTTAGGCATAAACGTAGCGGTTTTGCCGTAGGAATGTGCAACATTGTGCACAACGTATTTCAGAACCTGGGTCCAGTCAGCGCGCTTGACCAAGGTAGAAAAACGGGTACCGATTTCGCATTGACCGGCAGTTGCCACTTCATGGTGATGCACTTCAACTGGCACACCCATTTCTTCCAGTGCCAGGCACATGGCAGAACGGATGTCTTGCAGAGAATCAACAGGAGGAACCGGGAAATAACCACCTTTTACGCGTGGACGATGGCCAGTATTTCCACCTTCAAATGTTTCACCGGAGCTCCAGGCTGCTTCCTCGGAATTAATCTTGACTGATGTGCCGGACATATCGGTATGCCATGTCACGGAATCAAAAATGAAAAACTCTGGCTCTGGGCCAAAGTAAGCGGTGTCACCGATACCGGTTGACTTCAGGTAAGCTTCAGCGCGCTTTGCAATGGAACGTGGGTCACGGTCATAGCCCTTGCCATCAGATGGCTCGATCACGTCACAGGTAATGATCAGGGTGGACTCGTCCATGAACGGGTCCGTGTTAGCGGTTTCAGGATCAGGCATCAGCATCATGTCAGAAGCTTGAATGCCTTTCCAGCCAGCGATGGATGAACCGTCAAACGCATGACCAGCTTCAAACCAGTCTGCATCCACTACATGCGACGGGATGGTAACGTGCTGTTCCTTGCCGCGGGTATCAGTAAAACGCAGATCAACGAACTTTACTTCGTTTTCCTTGATCATTTTTAAAACATCGGCTGCCGCCATCTTCATTCTCCTAAAATATCAACACAATTTTACGGTAAAGTTTTTTACTTCTACTAAAGGGCAAGGTAAGCAGGAACCATGCCATCAAAAATTCTAAAGAAAGATATTCTGCCACAAGCCGTTGCACTACGGTAACAAAATTAATTGCACCGAAATGGTGCAATTAATAAAATAATGCACCATTATAGCGCATCATGGCGGCGCAAGTGGATGGCACTAAAATAATCATCGCTCAGCACCGCTTCCATAATCCGTGATTTCAGCCCTTTCATGATATCTGCGTCGTCGCAAAAAACCGCAGACAAGAATATTTCAACCTCGACCTTACCTTCCAGATAATGCAGCACAATCTTTTCTGGTTCAGGAAGCGCACCGCTCAGACGTTGGTGCAAATGTTCCAGAAGCACCTTGCGGCCGGGCAAATGAACACTTGGTTTGGCACGGGTATCATCTTCGGGGTCTATATGCACCATGACATCCAGAACATCATGGTTTTTCAGCACACGGCTTCGTGCGGTTTCGGCGATATAATGCCCTTCTGACACACTGATCTTCGGGTCAACCAGCACATGGGCATCCACCAGCGCATTATCGCCCATTTTACGGGTTTTTAATTCATGAAGTCCCCGCACGCCAGGCGTACTTTCCAGCGACTCCCGAATGGCTGCGACCTGCTCTGCATCCAGTGAAGTATCGATGAGTTCTGATAGCGCGTCATAACCCATTTTCCATCCCATGCGCGCAATCATGAAAGCCACCAGCACCGCCGCAATCAGATCCAGAAAGGTAAACCCGGCCAGATTACCCGCAATCCCTGCCACTACAACCAGTGAAGACGCTGCGTCTGAACGTGAATGCCAGGCGTTCGCCATGAGCATCTGAGAGCGCAACCGCTTGGCAACGCTCATCATGTACCGGAACAAGCCTTCCTTGCCAACAAGAGTCAGCAAACCGATCCATAACGTGGCCGGATGTACTTTCTGAATGGCGCTGGCATCCTGAAGGCGCATTCCTGCTCCCCATAACAACAGTACACCTGTTGCAATCAGCAACACACCCAATATCAGTGTAGCAGCGGTTTCAATACGTGCGTGCCCATAGGGATGGTCCGCGTCAGCAGAACGACTGCCGTGGCGGTTGGCAAAAAGCACCAGAAAATCCGATAGTAAATCGGATAATGAATGAATTCCATCAGCCATCAGTGCCTGGGATCGACCAAAATATCCCACAACTATCTGCAGGACAGTCAAAATCACATTCACCACAACACTGACCCAGGTGACTCTTTGCGCGGCAAGGTAACGTTCGTAATTGACCGGATCAATACCGGAAGGAGGATGGTTGCTCAAGGCTTTTATTACATATATGAAAAACTCATTTATACTGTAAAAAAAGGGTTTTGAGCAAGGTTTATCATGGGAAACATCACTGAAATTCTAAAAACTGCCCACGAACGGGCAATTCAACTCGGTTTACCCTACGAAGGGGCTTTATTACCCACTGAAGCTTATCACCTGCTTTCTGAGGCGCCCTCCGCCGTTTTAGTGGATGTGCGAGCCCATGCAGAATGGGAACTGATCGGCATCATTCCGGGCAGCGCCCAGATCGAATGGCAATCATACCCTGGCTGGCATGCCAATCCTTTTTTTATCACCAACCTCAAACAGCAAATCGACCCGGAATCACTCGTGATGTTCATTTGCCGCTCTGGAGGCCGCTCCCATAAGGCCGCAATTGCCGCGATGGAAGCAGGCTTTACTAACTGCTACAACGTTATTCAGGGTTTTGAAGGCGACAAGGATCCCGTCACTAATCGCCGCAGTTCTGTTAACGGATGGAAGGCAGCCGGCCTGCCCTGGCAGCAGAATTAGCATACTCACGATTATCAGCGTGTGTATTTAGTTATCATCCGGAAACATCTGTTTTCCCCCTCCCCCTTGATGGGGGAGGGCTAAGGAGAGGGTGGTAATGCCTTGAAATTTAACCCCTCTCCCCAACCCTCTCCCACAAGGGGAGAGGGAGTTACAGCGTTTCCGGATGAGAACTATTTAGCTGTTTATCAGTATCCAGCACTTAATTTACCCAAAACCATAGAAGTACTGAGTTGAAAAATTCTTTCTAGGTTAAAATACGCTTTTTTTTATTTCTTAACATGACTGACCAATATGCCGTTACAGGCAATCCAATAGCGCATAGCAAATCCCCGAGCATTCATGCTGAATTCGCCAAACAAACCGGGGAAGACATGGCTTACACAGCGCTACTGGCTCCCCTTGATGGGTTTGGCAGCACCGTTAATCAGTTCATTAGCCAGGGTGGAAAAGGAATGAACGTTACCGTTCCTTTTAAACAGGAAGCCTACCAGCTGGCCTCGGCACTTTCTGAGCGGGCTCAGTTGGCCCAGGCAGTCAATACGCTAAAATTTGAGAATGGCAGCATCTTCGGTGATAACACAGACGGTGCAGGTCTGGTTCGGGACATTCAGGAAAATCTGGGGTTCCGCATAAAAAACAAACGCGTCCTGTTGCTGGGGGCTGGTGGCGCAGCGCGCGGCGTAATATTACCAATACTGAAGCAGCTACCTGATTCTCTCACTATTGCCAACCGTACTGCGGCGAAAGCACTGGAACTGCAGCAGCAGTTTTCCACCTATGGTTCAATTGCAGGTGGCGGATATTCCGATCTGGCCAGCCAAGCGTTTGACCTGGTAATCAACGCCACTTCCAGCAGCCTGAACGATGCCTTGCCCCCTTTACCTGCAGGTGTTTTTGCTAGCCATGCACTCGCCTATGACATGATGTATGGCAAGGGGCTCACCCCTTTTCTGCTGTTTGCGCAAAGTGAGGAGGCAGGCCAACTCGCAGATGGATTGGGCATGCTGGTGGAACAGGCAGCTGAATCTTTCTTTATTTGGCGAGGTGTAAGGCCCGCCACTCTTCCCGTCATCGAATTACTCAGAAAATAACATGTTAAAAACACTTTGGCGCTGGTTCTGGAAGGGTATCGCCCTGTTCATTGGTGTGGTTTTGTTTTACCAACTGTGGATTCTCGGGCATATCTGGTGGTGGGTAGATCATAATCCGGCTACCAGCTCTTTTATGGATGATCGGCTTGCAATCATGCAAGATCAAAATCCGGATGCTGAATTAAGGCATCAGTGGGTGCCCTATGATCGCATTTCAATGAACTTGAAACGCGCCCTGGTAGCTGCCGAAGACGCCAAGTTCATCGACCATGAAGGCTTTGACTGGGAAGGCATCCAGAAAGCCTATGAAAAAAACATGAAGAAAGGCAAAGTTGTTGCAGGAGGCTCCACCATCAGCCAGCAGTTGGCAAAAAATCTGTTTCTTTCCAGCAAACGCACGCCATGGCGCAAGATTGAAGAGGCTGCCATTACAGTGATGCTTGAGCAAATGATGGGCAAGCGTCGTATTCTGGAAATATACATGAACGTGATTGAATGGGGAAATGGCGTTTTTGGCGCAGAAGCTGCGGCACGTCACTATTACCGCACCAGCGCGGCCAATCTGTCTGCATCACAAGCTGCCAAGCTGGCTGCCATGGTGCCTAATCCACGCTATTACGATAAACACCCCGGTGCGCGAGGGTTACAGCGCAAAACGGGCATTATTCTGGCACGCATGAATTCTGCAGTGGTGCCGCGTTAAAGAAGCACTTTCTACTTTACGTTTTTTTCAAAACGTGTCGGCGATCAATCTGCGGATTCACTGCCTGGTCAGCTGATTTTATTCTATGACTTCTTCTCCGGGATTCTCAGTACTCAAAATGCCGGAATTGTAGTCATAGGCAAACAACTCTGCGTAACGCCCCCAGTCAATAACAACGGTCAGCACTCTTTCGGCTTCCTCTTCACTGAGAAAATCTTCCAATTCCCTTAAAAACCGCTGCTCTGGTGCGCGCTGCGAAGGGCGTTCATCGAGCACACGCCGTATATGCCCGGCCAGGGGTACGCGTTTTAACAGGTGTTCGCCAAAGATTTCCTTGCGTCGCAAAATATCGGCATCTACGAATGCCTTACCATGACGGGAAAGGGTGATCACCCCGCCAGCAATGACGGCAAAGTCCAGCAGCACCAGTGCATCCAGAATAGGGAACAAATGATCAATTTCGAGATGAAGTGCCGCCGCCAATACGGGCAATTCGGCGCTGCCAGTGCTGGATACGTGCAATATTTCCTCCATCACCCCTGCCATTTGAGCTACTGTCACACTAGGCAGTGGATGACCTATCCCAATACGCACAGCCTTTGCTGATTCTGTTTCATTCGGAATGATCGTTGTCGTCATGATGGTATACATACGTTCAACCAATTGTCGAAACGCCAGTGATTCCCTGTCGCGGGGGTGCTTCAGGGTGATGGCCACTTCGGCCTTGACTCGTCCGGGATTGCTGTCAAACACGACCACTCGGTCCGCCATCAGCAGCGCTTCCTCGATATTGTGCGACACCATCAAGATCGCCCGCGTCGGGATCAGACGCTCAATCCACAAGCCCAGCAGGTCATTTCGCAAGGTTTCAGAGGTTGGCACGTCCAGTGCCGAAAACGCTTCATCCATCAGCAATATATCGGGATTCACCACCAATGCACGGGCAAACCCCACCCGTTGGCGCATACCTCCTGAGAGTTCTTTGGGAAAAGCTGACTCAAACCCGTCCAGGCCAATCATGTCGATCACTTCCAGTGCGCGCTGACGTCGCTCAATGGGTTCTATACCTTGCGCTTCTAATCCTAATTCAACATTTTGCAGAACATTCAGCCAGGGAAACAGCGCAAACGTCTGGAATACCATACTGATCCCTGGCACAGGATGATCAACATGTTTACCTCGATACAATACCTTGCCCATAGTAGGGCGCGTCAATCCAGCCAGTATCCTCAACAGGGTAGATTTACCGCAGCCTGATTTACCCAGAATCGCCACAATTTCACCAGCATACAATTCCAGATCAATATCTTTCAGCACACTCAATCTTTTATGTTCGGCACCTGCAAACGATTTACTGACACCGTGCAGGTGCATCAAACATTCTTTTTTGGATTCATCCATCACTTTATTTTTATTCCAGTTTTAACCTGTCCTGAGCAAACCGGTATAGTCTTTTCCATACCACCCTGTTGAGAACAATCACGTACAAACTCATCACGCCAATCCCCAAGGCTATTCGAGGATGATCGCCATTCATTGTCTGTTGTGTAATATAAGCTCCAATCCCGCTTGCAACCAGGGTTGTATTGCCCCAGCTCACCAACTCCGAAACCACGCTTGCATTCCATGCACCCCCTGAGGCAGTCAAACCACCGGTAATATAAGAAGGGAAAATCGCAGGTAAGATCATACGGCGCCACACCAGCATTTTTTTCAAGCCCAGATTGGCCGCTGCTTCACGCATATCGTTTGGAATGGCAGCAGCTCCCGCAATCACATTAAACAGGATGTACCATTGTGTACCCAATATCATGAGCGGACTCAGCCATATTTCCACATTCAGATGATAGGTAACGATCAGCACGACCGCTAACGGGAACATCAAATTTGCCGGAAAGGCTGCAAAAAACAGCACAATTGGCTGAGCCCGCTGCGCCCATATCGGCCGCATGCCAATCCACACACCAATCGGCACCCAGAACAAAGTTGCCAGAATAATTAAAACAATCACCCTGAGAGCCGTCAGCAACCCCAAAAAGAACACATTGCCTATTTCGTTGTAACTTACTTCGCTCAAAACAAAATGCGACAAAGTCAGCAAACCGATAATTGACAAGACAAGCAACAGCGCCAGCCATGCTTTATCTAAAAAACGAACATTTTTATTTGATATTTTCAGCTTGAATTTTGGCAACGGTCTGGCAGGTATATTTCGGAAAACCTTTAAGGAAATTTCCCACAACAAAGCTGGCAATGCCAATAACTTTCGCAAAAGTCGTGTGCGCTGCAGCAATGTCAGCACCCACGAAGATGGCAAGTCTTGCGATTCTGACAACTCGAATTTGAATTTATCTGACCAGGCAATCAGCGGTCGAAATATTAATTGATCGTAAAGGAGAATAACGATGAGCATTGTAAAAATGGCATAACCAATAGCACTCAAGTCTTTGTGCTGAATCGCCAAGGCAATATAAGAACCAATTCCAGGAAGTAAAATCGTTTGTCCGGAAACGCTGATCGCCTCAGAAGCAACCACAAAAAACCACCCTCCCGACACTGACATCATGGCGTTCCACACCAGATTTGGCATAGCAAACGGCACCTCAAGTTTCCAGAAACGCTGCCACGCCGAAAGTTGAAAAATATCTGCCACCTGATATAAATCTGTGGGTATCATGCGTAAAGAATAGTAAAAGCTGAATGCCATATTCCACGCCTGAGAAGTGAAAATAGCGAAAATTGCCGCTGCCTCCGGCCCCATCAAACTACCCGGGAAAAGGTGAATAAATCCCATAATTGTGATGGACAAAAAACCCAATATCGGGACTGATTGCAAAACATCCAGCAACGGAATCAACACCATACCGGCACGCCGACTCTTGGCTGCCATGCTTGCATAAACAAAAGTAAACAGAATGGAAAACAACATGGCTGCAGCCATGCGCAGGGTTGTTCGCATGGCATATTCAGGCAAATTGGAGGGGTCCAGAGAAACCGGTAACTGCTGTCCCAGATCATAGGGCGCAGTCATCTGGTGCATACCCCATGCCATACTGAAGAGAGCAGCCAAAACAGCAGGCAGGATCAGAAAATCCCAGCGATTGGGAAAATCAACGACATCGCGCACAGCCGGATTTGCAGTAAAAAAATGCATTTTATCTCTCTCGAACTGCAAGAATAGTCATATTACAGGCTATGATGTCACTATTATTACCGACATTAAATTTATTTGATTAGACGGGCACCCTTTAAGTTCTTAAAATAGCGTAATTGGCGAAAATAAAATCGATAAAGCATGGCCGAAGCAGAAGAAATAAAACACCCCGAGAGAGACACGCAAAACCTGCACCAGATAGTCGATATGTTGCAGCGCTATCGACTTGTCGAAAATCTGGTTCACAAACAGGAAATGCCACGCCACGACCTCGTTGAATCATTGGTGCACAAACAAAACCTGGTTTCGCTCCAGAAAAAACTGGATGAGCTTCACCCGGCAGACGTTGCGTATATTCTTGAGTCCCTGCCGCTTAATGACCGACTTTTAGTCTGGGATCTGGTTAAAGCGGAGCGGGATGGTGAAATTCTGCTGGAAGTATCGGATGCCGTTCGGGAAACTCTGATTGCCAGCATGGATTCAGAGGAACTGTTCGCAGCGGCCGAGAATCTGGACACTGACGAAATTGCCGATCTGGCGCCGGACCTCCCCCATGACGTGATGCAGGATTTGCTGCAATCGCTTGATGCGCAAAACCGTGCTCAATTGCAATCTGCACTGGGTTACCCGGAAGGTACTGTCGGTGCGCTGATGGATTTTGACATGGTCACCATCCGCGAAGACATCAGCCTGGAAGTGGTACTGCGTTACTTGCGCCGCGTGGGCGAACTCCCGGATCAGACTGACAAGCTTTTCGTGATTGACCGGGATAAAAAATTAATTGGTGTACTCCCCCTGAAGCGTTTGTTGCTGCACGACCCCGATGTGAGTGTGGCATCAGTAATGGTAGATGACCCAATTACCCTGCATGCAGACGAAGAGGCCGACCAGGCTGCGCAGGCTTTTGAACGATACGATCTGGTTTCCGCACCTGTTATCGACAAAGATGATCTACTCATTGGCCGTGTAACAGTGGATGCTGTCGTGGATTTTATCCGTGAAGAATCGGACAGTGACATGCTGTCCATGGCTGGTTTTAAAGAAGAAGAAGATTTGTTCGCCACCGTCTGGAAAAGTGTCCAGAACCGTTGGGCATGGCTGGCCATTAATCTGGTTACTGCATTTGTTGCCTCACGCGTTATCGGCTTATTTGAAGGCACCATTCAGCAATTGGTCGCACTGGCAGCATTAATGCCTATTATTGCCGGCATTGGCGGCAACTCAGGCAACCAGACCATTACCATGATCGTGCGCGCCCTGGCATTTGGTCAGATCCATCCCGGAAATGCCCGCAAGCTATTATTGAAAGAAATCGGTGTCAGCCTGCTGAATGGGGCGGTGTGGGGGACAGTAGTGGGCATTTTCGCCTATATTTTATATAACAACATTGCATTAGGTTTTGTGATGACTGGCGCCATGATCCTCAATTTATTACTGGCTGCAGTGATGGGTGTCATGATCCCCCTGTTGATGCACAAGATGGGGCGTGACCCGGCAGTAGGTTCCAGCGTACTGATTACTGCCATTACCGATAGCGGGGGGTTTTTTATTTTTCTTGGTCTGGCCACGCTGTTTCTGCTTTAAAACGACATTGTTTCAAACAACAACAGTGATCACTTAGAAATCACTGTAAAAATAATAAAACCCGTATTCTTCAAAGAACCGGAGAATGGCTATTTTACAGAAGGATTTTCCATGTCAGAATTTGATCTCATCGTGATCGGCTCTGGCCCGGGCGGCTACCGGGCTGCAGTGCTTGCCAAACTTCGCGGATTAAGCGTAGCCATCATTGAAAAAGCAGACTGGGGTGGTTGCTGTCTCAACCGTGGTTGCGTGCCAAAAAAAGACTGGCACCATACCGCACATCTGGTCGCAGCCAGCAAAAACTATGCCAAACGTGGCATTCACGGCAACCTGACCGCCGACATTACTATCGCATGGCGGCACCAGAAAGACACTGTCCAAGTCGTTCGAGACAGCTATCTGGACTACATGAAACGGCTCGGCATCGCTTCTTTCAAAGGAACCGGCAGTTTTGTAGATGCTCACAAGGTAAGCGTTGACGGTCAAACAACTTTGCAGGGCAAACATATCGTCATCGCCACTGGCTCATCTGCTTTTATTCCTGACGTTTTCCCTATAGCGCCAGAGAAAATTCTCACCACTGACAATCTGTTTGACAGCGTCCCGCCAAGAGGCCGCAAAGTAGCGATTATAGGCTCTGGTGTGATTGGAACCGAATTCGCTTTTATTCTTGCCATGCTGGGCAAAAGAATTACCTGGGTCACACAATCCGAACCGCTTTCAAAAAGCAGTTTTAGCAAGCCTGCTCTAAAACTCCTTTCCAATGCAATGGAAAAACATAAAATCGTCCCGCATACCGGTTCCCGCACAAAAAACGTTGACCTCACTGGGCCGGGCGTCACCCTCAATCTGGACGATGGCTCTGAAATCAATGTTGACTGGGTCTTGCTCGGCACCGGCCGCATCCCCCATACTGAAGGACTGAATCTGGCATCTGCCGGCGTCACTACCGACACCAAAGGGTTTGTCAAAGTAAATGAGTACCTGCAGAGCGATACCCCGCATATTTACGCCATAGGCGACGTGGCCAACCCCCATATGTCAGCCAATCATGCCTTAGCCGATGCTGCAGTCGTTGTATCCAACATCCTGTCCCCGCAATCCCGTAAACAACAAAACCAAGCCGTTCCTCAGCTAGTGTATTCAGCGCTGGAACTGGGCATTATCGGCATCAGTGAAGATGAAGCTGAAGACGAAGGTCTTGAAGCAGGAGTTGGCTTCGCCTCATTTGAAGGCAACCCGCGCGCACTGGGTCAGGATGAACAAGAAGGGTTTGTCAGGTTAATTGCTGATATGGATAGCGGCGCATTACTGGGCGCAGAAGTCATCGGCAGCGAAGCAGGGGAGCTTATTCATCTCATTGCGCAGCAATTTGGTCAGGAAGATGCACTGAACCGTTTTGCCAGTACTTTTTACAATCATCCCGCACGGGCAGAAGAAGTACTCAATGCAACAGAAACACTGGCGGCCAAGTGGGGACTATCAGAGCAGGTTTTCGGCAAGTAATCAGGTTATCGGCCATTCAGGCCCGCTGGAAATTTTGCACTCTCTGATTTTCTTATTTTGTTCTTTGCGGCAAATTTTCGTTTTGGTAGATCAAATCTGGAAACAGCAGTTTAACCGCGGAGACGCAGAGGGTTTTCGAAGTATAAGTGTAACAACCTGCATTTGAAATAGGTAAAACCAGCATTTAAACAGATTATGAGCCCATAACTGCAACTAACTGGATATTCCAGAAAATCGCCAATCAGCTAACTTACTGGGTGATGATTGTTTGGCCGAGTTAATGGACATAACACTGCGCTTTTGCTGGCATGGCAGGCTGACTCCAAGCGAGTTCCATAAAACCTACGTTTACTGGGTGATAGTGTCAATCCATTATGTGCCATAAGTGGACGCTTAAAAATTTGCTCCATTACGGACACTCACGCGAATCTCTAGAAATTTGTCGGAATTTTTTACACTAAAAATGAAATAGGATTGACTGCCCTATACCCCAGCTACGTGACATAATCGGTCACTCATAAATTTTCTCCATTGCTGACACTCAAACGAAACTCAGGAAATTTGTCGAAAAACTTTATACTGGTTGAGACAAAAATTCTTACACCCTCGCAGCGTATCATGAACAGTTACATGACGTTTGGATGCTGTTACTGATGTTTTGCCGATATTCATTACATCGTAACCTTTTATCATCACAACCCTGTCGATGCCCAAGGCATAATATTTGTAATATATAATGAAGTGGGGGATTGCAACACCTAATATCATCTACTGCCAACGTAATCTGTCGAAAAATCTTACACTTTTACGACTAACTCTCCTTGCACACATTAGAAGGCTCCTGATCTCTGTTGACTTTTCTGGTCGGAACAGGTTAATTGGCATGATTCTTGCATTATTTCCAACTGCATCTTCAATGCCGCGTAGCAGATACCAAAACGCGCAAAATCAACCAATACTTACGGAAACTAAAAATGCATAAGTTAACTAAACTGGCGATGATTGGTGCTATAAGCCTATTCACCATACCGTCATGGGCTGCCCCGTTTTCCACAACAATACGGGATCAAATTGGACCGATTAGTGGCTCGTTTTATGTGGGTGGCGTCACTTCTCCAGGAACGTCGACCGTCGGGGGAGCTCATCTTACGTTCGATCTTATTGGTTATGGTGGAATTGATGGGTACGGGCCCAGGATCAGCGCGAATGACGTGTACGATACTTTTGGGTTTACTGTAAATGACCCGACAGTAGATGGCGTATCTTTCGGCGCTATTTTAAATATGGGTGGCACTTATCCCGGCACCCCTACTCTTTATGACAATAACCCCGCTGTTAATCCCCTCAACGCCACCCTTGTTTCGTACACTGACAATGGTTTTAATCAAGGCGGCATGGCGCGATTCAGTGTCGACTTTACATTGTTGTCTGGCGATAATTCTTTTGTGTTTAGCTACGGCCTCCAGCCTCTTGCTGGAGAAGGCTGGGGGTTGCGTAATATGGTAGTCAGCGCCGATTTGCAGCCTGTACCGGCACCTGCGGCGGCTTGGCTATTGGGATCTGGCCTGATAGGCTTGATCGGTGTAGCGCGGCGTAAAATAGCTTTATAGGTTTTTTTGCTCATTATAACGGCGGCCTTGGTCGCTGTTTTTGTTTCTGGGTTTCCACCTTTTGAACGACTGCCTCTGCAAAACCCGAATGTCTCATCAGGGTCGATAATGGATGGGAAAGCTGGGCCTGATTCGACAAGCTTAGTTAGTTGCAGTTATTGTCGTTCAAAAAAACCCTCAGATACTGATCGAGACGTTTTAAATGCAAGTCGTTACACGCGAAAAGTACTTGCTCACCTCAATGGTGAATCGATGCAACCAGCTATTCTCATGATTTCTCAGCGCCTTCGCGCCTCTGCGGTTATTCAATTGTTATTTTCAAGTTAAATGCAAAAATATGTCCCATGCCGGGAATAAATTTTAATCTTCAGCGTTAACCACAGTATAAGCAGCAAAATTGTTGCTTCAACTTTGTGTTTGTTAATCATCTGGAGATTTATCATGTTTACCCGTACTTTGGCAGCTGCCACCCTGTTTTCTCTTTCTTCATTTGCTTTTGCTGGTGCTACAGACGATGCCAGTGCTCACTTCAAAGCCATTGGTGCCGGCAATGTAGATCAGATCATGCAATCCTATACTGACAGCGCCACTTTTCAATGGGTTGGTGGTCCGCTGGATGGTGGTTACGCTGGCACAGACAAAATCAAGGAAGTCTGGGGAAAATTTTCCAAGAATGCTCCTTTTGAAGTAACCACCTCAAAAATAGAGGAAAGTACCAACGACAAAGGCACTACAGTCACAGCCAACGTGGAGTTTAAAGGTAAAGCGACTATTAAGGTTCGCTATGTGCTGGTTTATCGTGGCGGCAAGCTCGTCAATGAAATCTGGCAAATCGATCCAAAGTTGTCAGTAACCCCAGCTTATTAATTTGCTTGGTTTGGGTGGGAGCAGTGGGTAAAAATCTGTCGCTCCAAATGCTTTAAAATCGGTTTTATGTAGATAGCTGCTAAAATGGTGGTTTGAACTCTCTACAAAAACCGAGGTATGCATATGAATATCCTGAAAACGCTGGCTATTACATCCGCTTGCTTGATTGCGTTCGCAGCACAACCCGCTTTCAGCGAAGATACCCCAAAGTTTCCTGCAAAGAAAGCTATGGGTGTGGTTGTTACTAATGCAGGCATGACACTTTATACTTTTGACAAAGATTCTGCTGGTAGCGGAAAAAGTGTTTGCAACGATGCATGTGCCACCAATTGGCCGCCTTACATCACTGAGGATGCCAAAGATTCAGGTCCATTCACTGTTATCACTCGTGACAATGGCAGCAAACAATGGGCGCTTAAAGGCAAACCGCTCTATTTATATGTGAAAGATGAAAAACCGGGTGATATGAATGGCGATAATGTTAATGATGTCTGGCACATCATTGTCCAGTAACACATATAGAGGGGCATGCATATCAAAAACGCCCTGATTGAAGAGCAGATTCCTCGACTAAGGCGCTATGCACGCGCTTTGGTTGGCGACCGAGACCGTGCAGATGATCTGGTGCAGGACACGCTTGAACGTGCCTGGGGGAAACTCCACTTGTGGCGGCAGGGAAGCGATATCCGCGCCTGGATGTTTACCATTATGCACAACCTTTTTATCAATCATATCCGGCAAAACCCGAACCCTCATGCTTTTGTCACGCTGGACGAAGAGGCACTGGAGATTCCAGTGCGCGCCACCCAGGACGAAGGGCTGGAAATGCGCGACCTGATGTCTGCCATTTCGCGGCTACCAGGGGAATTTAAAGAAGTCATATTGTTAGTAGGTCTGGAACAAATGCGTTATGAAGAAGTCGCCCAAGTATTGGGCATACCCATTGGCACAGTAATGTCGCGGTTGTCCCGCGGCCGGGAAAAACTGCGAGTACTCATGGCTGGAAATACCGCACCAAGCCTGCGGAGAGTGAAATGAACAATACCGCACAACCCGTTCAGGAAAATGATCTGCATGCCTATGTGGATGGGCAGCTTGACTCTGCACGCATGGCGGAGGTAGAAGCTTATCTTGCTGCGCACCCCGCAGAAGCGGAGCGTATTCAGACGTATCAACAGCAAAATAACATGTTGCATGCCCTGTTTGACCCTGTTGCAGCTGAACCTGTCCCACTAACAATGCACCCGGCTGCACGCCGCCGCACTTTCATGCCTGTCATGCGCTATGCGGCAGTTGCGCTCTGGATGGTGCTTGGGGGCGTCGCCGGATGGCTGATTCATGGGGAAGATACCGCAACACCAGCCTATATGGCATCCTTGCCGCACCAGGCTGCCATCGCCCATGTTGTATATACCCCTGAGGTGTTGCACCCTGTTGAGGTGGGAGCCGACCAAGAAGCGCATCTGGTTAAATGGTTATCCAAACGGCTGAATGCAGATGTGCATGCCCCTCATCTGACCGAAGCGGGATACCAGTTAGTAGGCGGACGTTTATTGCCTGGAACGGATGGCCCGGCAGCACAATTCATGTATCAGGATACAAAAGGAAAGCGGTTAACGCTGTATGTACGTATTCAAGTCAAGGACATGCGCGAAACGGCTTTCCGCTTTGAACAAGAAGGCAAAGTTGGCGTGTTTTACTGGGTAGACGGCCCAGTAGGTTACGCACTGAGTGGAGAATTGGCCAAACCTGATTTGCTGTCAGTCGCAAACGTGGTCTATCACCAGCTTAATTTATAGTTACCTCGTTGCCATCTCTTTCGCTAAAGCACTACCGGCAAATTGTATAACACGTAAAAAGCAGGTAGGATTCGCCTGCATACAAGGCACTTAATTTGTATGCAGGTGCTACGCCTCACCCCCATTCCCGCCAGGAACTTATAATGCAACAAGAAAACCAACCTATCCAAAACTCGCGGCCTGTCAAAATATGGGATTTACCAACCCGATTGTTTCACTGGATTCTGGTCATCCTCTTCGGTGTTTCGTGGGCAAGTATGGAACTCAGTGATAGCACCTTCAATATCCACGAATATTCCGGTTATGCCATTCTTTCCCTGGTTATTTTCCGTGTACTGTGGGGAATATTCGGCAGCACCACGGCACGATTTACGACCTTCATCCGCGGCTTGAAACCCACTGTCGCTTACGCCAAAACACTGCTGCAAAACAAACCCGGCCACCAGATCGGCCATAATCCATTAGGTGGATGGATGGTCCTGCTTATGTTGGGTTTTCTGTTATTTCAGGCAGTAACCGGGTTATTTTCTAATGATGACGTGAGTAACGAAGGACCACTTGCCCATTGGATCAGCAAAGAAATCAGCGACATCCTGAGCGGATTACACCAGGAAGCCTTTGATATTTTGTTAGTGATTGTCGGGTTGCACATCGCAGCCGTGCTGTTTTATCGTTTTTTTAAGCGGGACAATCTGATTACGCCCTTGATCACAGGGTTCAAGCCGCTAACCGGCGAAACGCCACCAAAACTGCACTTTACCAGCAATTGGATTGCGCTACTGTTATTGGGAATGGTGATAGCGGGTGTTGCGTTGCTTATCACAAAAGCTTAAACAAATGATTTACCCGGGCCGGGTAAATCACTCATCGCCAATCTCACGTTAAAATCACTTGCTCTTGAAGTTATCGTGACAAGCTTTGCAGGTTTTGCCGGTTTCGCCGAATTGCGCTTTGATCTGGTTCATGTCGCCCGTTTTAGCCACCTGAGCCAATTTGGCAGTTTCAGCTTGCAGCTTTTCCATACCCCCTTTAAATTTTTCCATTTCAGCCCAGATTTCCGGCTTGGCTTTGGTTTCGCCCTTATCAGAACCTGCAACAAACCCTTCCAGCGGCATTTTGCTCAAGACTTCAAGATAAGCCGCATTTTTGATAAACACGTCTTTATCAAATGGTCGCTCACCTTTCACCATGGCCCCCAAAGGTTTGAACTGCCAGCTAATCACTGTCATGACTGATTTACGGTATTTAATCGCATCTTCAGGTTTCACTTCATCTGCACTCACATTGCTGCTAAATGCCACAACCAACAAACTTGCCAAAATAACATTCACAGAAGCCTTCATTTTTTTTCCTCTTAAAAACTGTTGAAATCAAAGCGTATAACCATGTTGCCTTACAAAGCACCAAACAGGAAAAGCATCTTTAACCCGTCCAGCACTGTTAACAGCGATACATGCCAAATTATTCCCGGAAATTGAAATTTTTTTGAATCTGGCAGAAAAAAATGATGCCACATTTTTCTTCTGTCATTATTTTATCTCTACCATGCTTCAGGCATTACAGTTACCGCAACACAGGAAAGCGTTGCAACCCCTTAATGGAATTACCATTCTGCGTCAGCGTCATTGCGCCTTGCCCTGCGCTCCAAAAACAGCACACTCCAACCCATCCAACAAAGGTTTCCAGGATGATTCAACGCTTCGCCGGGAAATATAAGCTGAACCTGATCAGTCCATCGGGCGAACAGGACACCGAAGCGTTACCGCCGTGCAGCGATATGATGGCTTTAACAATCGCCAAACCCAGACCGTTGGATTCGGTATACTCGCTGCGCGATTTGTCCCCTCGGTAGAATCGGTCGAACACTCGGTTCATCTGTTCCTGGGACATAGGCTCGCCGTAATTTTCAACAACAATCGTCGCGCCAGACATATCTACATGCGCGCTCAGGCGTATCGGAGTGCCGGATTGACCATAGCGAACGGCATTCACCACCAGATTACTGACTGCCCGTCGCCACATGTCCAGATTGGCCTTTCCCGTACCGCTCGCATTGACCTCGAAGCGCATATTCCGCTCTTCGCCAATACCTTCAAAGTACGCTGCAATTTTATGCAGCTCCTCTTCGTGGGCAACCGTCTGTTTATCCACCGTCAATGCTGCGTGATCGGCATGTGCGAGAAAAAGAATATTTTCAATAATGCGTGATAATCGTACCAATTCTTCCTGATTTGACTCAAGGACTTGGATGTATTCGTCAGAACTTCTGGTTTGACCGAGCGCAACTTGTGTTTGTCCCATCAATATATTCACCGGTGTTCTGATTTCATGTGCGAGATCGGACGAAAACTGGGACAGATGCTCGAAGCCTGTATCCAGCCGGTCAAGCATCGCGTTGAAAGCGCTTGCCAGATGATGCAACTCGGCAGGCGCGTCGTCTACGCACAGTCGCGCAGCCAGATTGGTTGGTGTGATTTCTGCCACGCGTTTGCTCATCGCCGTCAACGGTCGCAATCCCTGTTTTAAAATCGCAAAGCCCAATATGGTTGTTAACAACACAGCCAATACAACCGCGCCAACAACACGCAACAAATAGGCAGATAACATACTGGATTCCTGCGTCATCACATAGGCTGCGACAATTTCCACGGTTTCCCGGTGATCATCGCCAACTTCCGCTAGCGCTGATATCCAGCTTACCCGTACGCCATCAGGGCGCATGCCGTGGTGCACCGATGCGAGCATCAATGATGTATCGACGGGAGTAGGCGTGATGAGCGGCGGTATCAGATTGCCAGGATTGACGTGAATAAACGGGACTTCGCCATGCCGCCGGAAAATGCGCACATCCTGCTCATTGCCCAGCATGCTTTCAAAAAGCGCTGGACGCTGTTCCATTTGCTTAACGGTATAAAGATCATGCAACAAGTTGCGAAAATGTTCGACACGCCCTATCAACGTATAGTCTGCACGTGTTTCCATCGCTTGCTTGGCTGACGAATACAGGTACAAGCCAAGACCAGTGACGACCAGGCAGGCGATCAGTGCAAACAGCGCGGTTACACGGGAGATTAGCGTCCAGGATTTCCAGAATCTCATGATTATTCCGAAAACATGTAACCGACACTGCGCACGGTATGGATCAGCTTTTTCTCGAAGGGGGCGTCAATCTTGGCGCGCAGGCGCTTGATGGCAACGTCAACCACATTTGTGTCACTGTCAAAATTCATGTCCCACACCTGAGATGCAATCACCGAGCGCGACAGTGCTTCGCCTTGCCGCTTGATCAGCAAGTGCAGCAGCATGAACTCCTTGTTAGTGAGTAGAATATAGACCCCTTGCCGCGTGACTTTATGCCGCAAATTATCCAGCTGAAGATCGGCGACCTGAAAAATATCGGAATCGCGCACCACGCCGCGGCGCAATAATGTCCGGATACGTAACACCAGTTCGGTAAATGAAAACGGTTTGACCAGATAATCGTCCGCCCCCAGTTCCAGACCACGAATACGATCATCGACATGGTCGCGTGCAGTCAGGAAGATAACCGGCAAATCGCGTTTGCTGCGCAATTCAGACATTATTTGCCATCCGTCCTTTCCTGGCAGCATCACGTCCAGCACCACCAGATCGTAATCCTGTTCCAGCGCCATATGCAGACCATCGATACCGTTACGCGCAAGATCGACCACATAGCCGGATTCACGCAAGCCTTTTTTGAGGTAATCACCGGTTTTGGGGTCATCTTCGATGACAAGAATGGCCATGCTGAATTCCTGAAGAAGGGTGCACGCATTCTAGCAAATTGACACCCTCATTTAATGACGATTTTGTCATCAAAATGCCATGCGACTGACACTGCGCTCCTTCTATTATTGCATGAAGAAAACGGTAGCTACAGTTTACCTCTTAAGTTCAGGGAGCCGGATGTTGATGGAAGAATGACACCCGCGCTTTTAATTGGCCGACCTATTTATTCAAGGAACTATGAATGATGCAAAACGCACATCTAAAACCATTGCAACATCGTACTGGAAAGGGAACATGGATAGGGGTAAGCCTGTGTCTATGTCTCGCCAGCGCATTCGCCAGCGCTCAAGAGATGCATCACCACCAACACGGTAAAACAGATGCGGCGCCGATCCCGGTATTCGTTGCCAGCACAGCCAAATCATTCGATTCATTGATGGATGATGCGATGGTGATCATGGATGACGGTATGCGGCGCGCACCCATGAACGGGCAGAGCGAGCATGACTTCATGACAATGATGATACCGCATCATCAGGGCGCGGTGGACATGGCGAAAGCGATGCTGCTCTACACCAAGGATCCTAAAGTCATCAATCTGGCGCTGGGCATTATCACTGAACAGCAAAATGAAATTCGCGTCATGAAGGCATGGCTGGCGCAACACCCTGACGGCGCTGGCAAGTAGTTCTTAACCATTTCCCGATCAACTTTATATAGGTACGCACATGAAAAAAAGTTCCATATTTGCAATCGCTGCCACCACCTTATTCGTGAACGCCGCGTGGGCATTACCTTCTGCCCAGGATCGTGTTTACACCGCAGATCAGAACAGCAACACGGTTTCAGTCATCAATCCGGTGAGCAACACGCTGCTCGGCCAGATCAAACTGGGCAACCAACGGCCTGATGTGCTATCGCCTTTATATAAAGGACAGATCAACATCCATGGCTTGGGCTTTTCGCCAGACCACAAAACCTTAATTGCGATTGCCAATGGTTCTAACTCGGTAACCTTTATTGATACCGCGACGAATAAAGTCAAGGGCACGACTTATATCGGTCGTTCACCACACGAAGGTTTCTATACTGCCGACGGCAAGGAAGTGTGGGTAGTCGTTCGCGGCGAAGATTATATCTCCGTCATTGATGCGAAAACATTCAAGGAAACACAACGCATCCAGACCACTGTCGGCCCTGGCATGGTGCAATTCATGCCAGATGGAAAACTGGCATTTGTGGTGTCCAGCTTTGCGCCTACCGTCGATGTCATCGATGTTAAATCGCACAAGGTAATCAAGAACATCAGCGTGGTCAGTCCGTTCTCGCCATTCCTCCAATTTACGCCAGACTTCAAAGAAGTGTGGATGACGCATAAGGACGTCGGCAAGATTACGCGCATCGACACCGCCTCGCTAGAAGTGAAAAGCGTGTTCGATGTCGGCTTCATCACCAACCATATAGCGTTTACCGAATCTGCCACGGGTGTACTTGCCTACGTGACTGTCGGTGGTGAGAACGCCGTCAAGGTTTACACCACCAATGATACGCCCGCACTGGTTGCCACGATTCCAACCGGCGCCTTGCCCCACGGCATCTGGAGCTCGGATGACAGCAGCCGTGTTTACGTCGGACTTGAAA
>JAYVLG010000039.1:0-21720 GCA_043759595.1 Sulfurirhabdus sp.
GCTTGATCAATTACTTAAAAATACGGAGATGCAAATGATCACACAGCAAAACAATAACCAACTGAATCTATTCAATTAAATTGCCGGACACTACTGATACTTAATTTAAGTCACGGTGTTAACTTAACGTCACTTATTCCCAATACTTTAGTGTCTAACCAAAAATATAATCTCTCGCAGAGTTCATTTTTATTTGATCAAGCGGGAATCCGTTTTTCCCCCGAATTTCCTGAATCCGGACTTTACTATACGTGCAAGCATCATAGGAGTGAGTAAAGCCGCAGGTGTAGCAGTCATCTGCAGCACTTTGATGTACGTATAGGCAACGTGCTTGTCGTGTGCGGCCGCAATGCCAATTAAATTTGAAAATTGGTGCATTAAGCGTAATGTAATGCCTGCTTTGGAACCCTCTGTCGCAGGCCAGCGCAATCGTCCTGAAATTTAGGTCAGTACCCGTCGATGGCAAGATCCAAACGCACTTTATTGCTGTTGAACGTTGAGTGTCGCCAAGCTGCTGGTGGCATGCCCGTATGTTTTTTAAAAGCACGATTGAAAGCTGCCAGGTTTTCGTAGCCAACATTGGCAGCGATCTGTCCAATTCCCTGCTGAGTATCTTTCAAAAGCCGGCTTGCCACATTCATTCGCCATTTCGTGATGTACGCAATAGGGCTGTCACCGATTGCAGCAGAAAAACGAGCCGCAAATCGAGAAGGCGATATAGTGACTGCTTGGGCAAGGCGTTCCACTGACCATTTGTCGCCCGGCTGCATATGGATCATTTTGATAGCACGGCCAATGATTGGGTCTTTTATCCCATTGAACCAACATACATCCTTGTGTGAAATCGATTCAAGGTGTGAACGGATGGCCTCGGCGCATAGCACCTCCAGTAGACGTTCAACTACGTAACCCCCTCCGAATGATTTTCGCTCAACTTCTTGAGTCATCATATGAGCAACGCCGGTCAGATTGTGTAATCCACTCACACGAGATACTGACGTGTGCAGCAACGGTGGGAGCGCTGCAAAAAGTGGATTGAGATGGGTATCATGCAACAAAAAAATACCGCACATAAGTGATGTACTTCGTGCAAGATTATTTTCGTCTGGTTTGAATATATTTTCACCGCCGGTCATGAGCACCTCGACAGGTACAGGGTGTTGAATGGAACCTTGCGATATAAGGTGAGATGAACCACCAAAACAAATTACCATCTCGCCTGCTTCAACGATTACCTTATCACCACGTTGAAGTGTGATCTCGCAGTGTCCTCGTTCAACCAAATGAAAAGCGACTACGCGCACCCCCTTGTTTATTTTCAGCAATTCGCCCAGTTTGATGGCATCCGGGATCGTAACTGCCCATGGTGGAACATATTTATCCCTGAGCAACAAGCTGCCGCCTATCCTCATCGATCTCAGGGTGTCACTAAGAACATCGTTCCATGTTCCAATATCAGTAGTTTCGGCAAATCTTTCAGTGGTTTCACGCATTGTTAACACCGTCAGTGGCATCTATTCTTCAATAGCACGATATTACCACTCCGTATCTTTTTAAATTTAAAATAAGGAAAGAAAATGCATACCACAATGACAACGGAACTGTTCTGGCTTGTAATGACTGCGACGATGACCGCCCTTTTATGGATACCCTATATTTTGAACCGAATGAAGGAGCACGAACATGGTGCATGGGCGGCCGTATGGAATCCACAACCAGATACTCATCCAAAGGCACAATGGGCTGTGCGCCTTATGCGGGCGCACGCCAATGCGGTTGAAAATCTTGTGGTTTTTTCGCCGCTGGTTCTGGCGCTTCAACTAGCAGGAACGAGTACGGTAATTACTGCCAATGCATGCATGGTGTATTTTATTGTGAGGGTCTTCCATGTGATCTTTTACACTTTTGCAATTCCTTTGCTTCGAACGGTGGCATTTGCTATTGGATTCTTTTGCCAGATGGCACTTGCTATGACACTGTTGCATCTTATATGAAACATTGCGTTCGGGTTGTGGGATCACGCAACACCTTCATTGTAATAATTTTTGATGGGTGTTGCTAAAATGAAACGTCAGCTTGGCCTACGCAATCCGATTCTGCTCAAATAGTGCGCCAATTCGGCTCCCCCACGTTAGAGAATAGCGAGATTCATACGAATGCTGCTGGCCACGTTGGCCATAGTTGTTTACGGAGATTCTTTCTTCAATCCAGACTTCAGGATTCTTGCAAGCATTATGGGCGTGAGCAATGATGCAGGCGTAGCGGTCATATGCAGTACTTTGATGTACGTAAAGGCGACGTGCTGATCGTGCGTGGCGGCAATGCCGATCAGATTCGAAAATTGGTGCATGGCGCGTAATATAATGCCAGCTTTAGATCCCTCTGTTGCTGGCCAACGCAGGTCTTCATTGGTAGAAATCGTCCAGGGTGCCTGATAGGCACGCAGGATTTTTCGTTGTGCGTTTTTGACCCATGCAGTGTTTTCCAGGTTTTCATGCTGTAGTGATTTTGCAAGGGATTCGGCTGCCAACAGGGCAGCAGTCATGCCTTGTCCGTAAATCGGGTTGAAGCTGCACACTGCGTCACCCGTGATGAGAAAACCCTGTGGCCATTGTCCTGTTTCAGCGTAATGTCGATAAGTGCTTTCATTTTTGACGAACGCTTTCGGCTGGGTTTGTGGCTCAGCGTTTACAATGCCCTGGTAAATGATGTCGGAGCGCAGGCTCTTTGCGAAGTTGAAGAATTCGGTTTCGTCTGTCGGCGGATAATCCTTGGAAAAGCCGTATAGCGTGCAAATATATTGATCGTTCTCAATGGGAAATAATACCCCGCCCCGTGTCATGTCGGGATCTTTTGCCATGATAACCGTTGCCCGGATACCTGCAGGCATGCTGACCTTTTTATACAGACGAGTGGCGTAACCCAGATAAGGTTTTACCAGCGTTTCCCGCACATTTCCAAAACCTTGTTGTTGTAGCCAGTCAGGGGCGTGACTGTTGCGACCGGTTGCATCTACGACCAGATCAGCAGTCCAGTTTTCAGAGTCTTTGTTTTTGTCATTTTGGAGAAAAGTGATTTGGGGGGGACTGTCAGTTGATAGTTTGACACTTGTAACGTTGGTGTTGTCTTGAATGACAATATTGCGGAACTGTTCCAGTAGCGTGGTACGCAGTGTATGCTCAATCAGCGCACGACTAGCGCAGAGAAATTCATAATCAGAGTCGAAGTTCGGGAATGCTCCCATTGGAAAGAGGGAATACCAGTCACGAGTGGCATTCGTCATCACGCCACCAGCTTTAACCAGTTTGCTCGTGAATCCGGGAAATAGCTGTTCCAGACCAATGAGTCCGCGGCGTAACAAAATGTGGGCATGCCGGGCTTGTGCCGTGCCGCTGCGGTATTCGGGTTTGGAGGGCAGGGGATCCCTGTCCAGCAATATGATTTTTTCGAAATGGGGCGCGAGTGCCCGAGCAGCCAGTAGACCTGAAATACTTGCACCGAGAATAACAGTGAGACGTGACATGGATTTTTCTTTTCGGAAAAATTCATGATTATAGCGGTATTGCTCTGGTTAATACAAAAGCATATTTTTTTGATTGCGCGAAAATTAAAAACCCGCCTGGTTTGCGGCGGGTTAAGTTTTTGGTGGTGATTGATTTTTGATTAAATTAATTATTAATCTGTGTAACCCAAGATCTGCCAGTCAAGCAATCATGTGGTTTGAAATCGTGCGCCTAAACCCGGCAAACAGTGAAATTCCTGCCAATAATAATCCCAATGCGCCAGGAAGTGGTACTGCTGCAGGCGCAGTCGTCGATACAGAGACAGAATCTGATTTTGCTATTATTTCCATTGTTCCATCCCCTTTCAGGTTGGTCGCCAGTGCTGCCCCCCAAACCGGGTCGGCAAGCAGCGAGTTGAAATTGGTGTCATAAAGCGACAGGCTGAATGCTGAACCACTTGTGCCAGGGACGGGATTTGGCATTGTCCAGTCAAGGCTGAAACTTAATGTTGATCCAAATGAGAAGCCTTGTAACAGGTCATTAAAGTACTGGCTATTGCCTAATGCAATGCCTGTTTTCAGTTCCCCGGATACGTCACCAGTCAAGTTTGGAACGCCGATGGTGCTCCCGTTTGAGGTAAATGAACTTACGGTAGCTGTTGCTGGAGGGGCATCAACATCGCCAGGGTTGAACTGAAAATCCAGCCAGCCTGTTTGTCCTGCGAGCAGGCTCGTATCCACGTTAATGTTCCAGGTATCCGCCATCGCAGCAGTGGAGGCAAAAAAAACGAGCAGACCTGCGATGAGATTTTTCCTAAGCATGATGAAATCCTTTTGTTAATTTTAAAGTGACCACCGACTGCCTGAGCAGGCGGTGGTATTTATGTTTTACACGCCACCGGTATAGGTTGCAGGGCTGTAGGTGATTCTTGTAGCAGTTGAGTTTTTAAACTGCACCTGAACTGAAGTGCTATTTCCCGGTGCGATGCTGCCAGTCAGTTTAAGGTACGGCTGGCTGTAATAAGTACCTGCGGCATTCACGACCGTGACAGTGGATGCCAAGCCCTCAATGACTAGCTTAAGGGGTGCCTGGAGTGGAACTGTGCCAGTATTGCTCACCGTGATTTGACCGGTGTATATCTGGGTGCCAGCGTTGTAGGTTAGCCCTGACTTTATCATGTTGACCCCTGAAGTAACTCTGACTGACAAGGGTTGCACAAACGGCTGCGATGGCCAGGACGGAGTGGCTGCTGCATCTGTGATGTTATGTCGTGCGCCATTTGCCAGCCAACCTTGTGTCAGTGCAGTAGTAAACAGCTCTTGCGGGTACCATGGATTGCCTGTTGCGGGATTGATCAATGATTTGACATTGCTGAAACCGCTGAAACTGCACAGTACTGTTCCTGTCCCATCTGCGGTATCAGTGGGGCGTAAGCAACCTGTGGCAGTCAATGTGTCTGTGTCTGCAATGAGTGAGCCATTTGCGTGAGTAATGGATTGCACTCTTTGGCCGTCAGGGTGTGACAAGTCAACGTTGATATTTAATCCGGACCAGCCATTGGCCCAGCCCCCGCCCTGTGAAAAGCTGTCGAGCGAATATACTGCCGTTAAATCGCTTTCCAGTATGGATTTGATGGTTGAGCCTGCTATGGTGCCCGTTCCAAGAGTATAGGGAACCGGAATGTAGCGATAAACGTCTTCAATCGTGAGTGCACCGTCTGCTATGTGATTGTCTTCGTAAGTCATACCGGAAGCCGGGGTAGGTGCATCCATACGGAAGCCGGGAGTGATGGCGATGTCTGTTCCGGTTTGCTGGCGCAGGGTGTCGGTCCAGGCATTATTGAAGGTGGATTCAAGTGCATCTTCGCGATCCAACGGTGCATACACGTGGCCAAGTACGGTGTTGATTGGTTGTGTGAGCTTGAGTGTCATGCCATTCATGGGGACGGTCATATTCGGATTGGCTGTCAGGAAAGGTGCACGTGCTGCATCTACCAAAGTTTTCATGGCAGGGTCGTCCGGGATACTTGAATCTACGGGTAACAGCTTCCAGCTGAATACGGGAGCCTGGCCACTCACCATGTCTACATCCATGCGTCCTAGCCAACCGTCATGGCCTGCTTCTACTACCAGCGCCCCACTCTTGGTTTTGAGCGGTGTGAAAATGGTGTCGTGGGTATGGGCAGAGAAGAATACATTCACTGATCCCGCATTGATGACATCGGCCAGCCGGTAATCTTTATGCAGTCCCAGTTCACTCATCACCATGACCAGTTCTGCACCCTGGCTGCGCAGGGATTGTGCCTGCGTGTTGATCAAGTCACGATAGGCAGTTTCACCCTGTGTAAATGAAAGGCCGACTGCCAGCATGGAATCCATCTGGGCAACTATGTCGGAGGTAAGCCCAATGAAGCCGACTTTTACACCGCCAACGGTTTTTAGCAGCGTGCCCGGCAATAACAGACCGCCTGCATTGGCACCAGCAGTGGATTGCATGTTAGCTGCCAGATTTGGAAAGTTCGGCTTTTTAACAGTAATACTGACCGTTGCCTGAAGTAAATTCTTTTGAAAGGTTGTCAGGTTGTTGACGTAGCGAAGACGGAGCACGTTGGGGCCATAGGCAAAATCCCAGTTACCGGGTACGCCAACATCCACGCCCAGTGAATTGAGCGGATCTATCACCGCATTGCCCAGCGTATAAAGCGCTTCTACTCCGCCGTGGTAAGTGTCGCCCACGTTCATCAGTACTGAGTTTGGGTTCTGAGCGCGTATTTGCTTTACCAGTGTGGCGACCCTTGCCAGACCGCCTCGTGATTCATAGACTACTTGGCCATTCTTCACGACTTTATCCAGATGGGGGGTGAGATGGGCGTGCAGATCATTGTTTTCAATAAATGTCAGGGTAACAGCCTGGGCTTGAATTGCAGCTAATGACATAGCCAGGACTGTCAGGCTGAGTTTGAATTTTTTCACTATGGTCTCCTCTTTCATGTTTCCCGGCGCTGGATAGCGACAGGATAATCACTCAGTTAACGGGAGCATCTTGCATTGATGCGTGTTGACATCATGCGTGCAACATATTTCATGGTGATGTGGCGAGCGTGACGATTTATGACGAACTGTTTCAAATTGTTACAATAGGGGGTGCTATGAAAACAAAGAAGGATTGGTGTGCGGAAAGTGCGAGGTTAAATAGGCGCAGCAGCAAGAAGAATTACACTGGTTTCGGTATGATGATTTGAGCAGTCGTTCCACCATTTTCCCGATTCAGTAATCTGATTTCCCATTTGTGGATGCGAGAGATTTCCAAAGCGATGGCTAACCCTAATCCAGTGCCGCTCTGGTCGGGTTGCCGAGAGGCATCCAGTCGATAAAATGGTCGAAAAACGAGTGTTTTTTTCTCATCAGGGATACCGGGTCCACGGTCGCGAATTTCAACTGCGATGTTGTTATCTTCGCTGCCCAGCCAGATTTCTACCGGTTGAGAGGCGCTGTAATGAATTGCGTTATCCACCAGATTTGACACAATGCGCTTAAAATCGAGCACAGAAAGCTGGATTGAGCATTCAGATAGTCCGCTTCTGGTTACAGGTGAAGCAGCGTCACAATATTCCCTGCTCCATTGGTCTAATAGTTTTGCCAGGTCCGTTTGCTCTGATACTGCGGGCTGCTGTGCGCGGGCAAATTGCAGAAACTGGCCGATCAGACCGTTCATATCATCCAGATAGCGTGAAATTCTTTCTATCAATGCAGGGTCGCGTGATTCTCGTAACAGCTCCAATGCCATCACCATGCGGGCAATCGGTGTTCGCAAATCATGGGAAACACCTGCCAGCATGGTGGTTCTGTTGTCCAGTAATTCATGTACTCGTTGAGCCATGTGGTTAAAGTTATTGGCAAGCGTGACTAACTCTTCAGGACCTTCTTCTGGAATAGGATCGGGTCTTGCACCTCGCGCCAGATCATCCGTAGCGGCAGTAAAAATTGTAAACCGGCGCTTGATAAGGTTGGTCAGCCATAATGCACTGACTACACTCAGTGCTAACGTTCCTCCTGCCACTATCAGCATGGCAAGAATTGGGCTGGTGCCGATCCGGTCACGTGAAAACTCAATACGAACTTCACGGCCGGACAAAGGGAAATCTACGCGATATCGGTTTTTTTCCCCTTTCACTGCGCGCACATTTACCGGCATACCTAAATGATTGGTTAATGCATTTTCAAGCAGGATTACGTAGGGCAGGTAGCTGGTTTCATCATCTGATTCGTGTGTTGAAGGATTGATGTCGATACGGTGTATTCTGCGTAGTTCTGAGCGGAAATGTTCAAATTGTTCTGCTGGTAATGCTACGGAGGTTTGTGCGGAAAAAATGATGAGCGCAGCAAAATCATTTACCGAGTTTTTGGCTACAGGGTAAAAAATCAGCGCACTGGTGACGGACAACGTGATGATCTGTAGTACAAGAGTCAGGCCGAGAAACAAAAATCCGATTCGTCCTGCAAGGGTTGCGGTGATGCGCGCCATTATTCCGAGGGTGTTTCCGGCTGGGGCGAAAACAGATATCCCGCACCCCATACTGTGCGAATATACTTTGGATGTGAAATGTCCGGTTCGATTTTTCGCCGCAAGCGCGTCACGCGTACATCTATACTGCGGTCGAAAGGAATGCGCTCGTAGCCTTCCGCCAGGCTGGACAGTTCATCCCGGTTTAAAACGCGATTGGGATGTTGCGCAAAAATTTTCAGTAATGTGAATTCGCCCGTGGTTAGCGGGATTTCATCCCCGTCCCGGTTCAGTTGGTGAGAACCAAGATCGAGCCGGAACGGCCCGAAAGTGATGGTATTTTCAGGTGGCGATGCTTCTGGTTGAGAGAGGCGGCGGAGTACAGCACGTACCCTTGCCAGTAACTCTCGGGGGTTGAATGGTTTGGAAAGATAATCATCTGCGCCGATTTCCAGCCCTACAATGCGATCTATATCCTCACCCCGTGCCGACATAATGATGATGGGAGTCGGCAAGCTGGCGCACAGGCGCCGTGCAATAGAAAGACCGTCTTCACCCGGCAGCATTAAATCAAGCAGGATCAGATCGGCTTGGGTTGCTGCCAGAAACTGATCCATTTCTTTCCCATTTTCAGCCAATGTTACCTGAAGTCCGTGGCCTTGCAGGTATTCCTTCAGCATGCCGCTTAGCTCACGATCATCGTCCACGATCAGTATATTGGAGTGTGTATGCTTCATATTTTGCAAGATTACCATATGCACGCGTAAATACAGGAGATGACGTCAACGCTGTAACAAAATGTAATAAATTGAAGTGCAGTGAAACTCGGGTGAAATCAGCAAGTAATAGCAAAATGGCATTATTTCAGGACCGAAAATGGTTTCGGTAAACATGCTCTTTTTACCAATTAAGGATACACAGGATGGCTCACGCTAAAATACTACTGATTTTTCTTGCGGTTACATTTGCTGCAACAGCACTTGCTGATGACACGCCTGTTAATATGCCGACGACACCAGCCGCAACTAAAGAAACATGGAATGGCATGACGCCAGAAGCGCAGCAGGCAATGAAAAACCAGGCAAAGGAGGAAGCGCAAGCACATAAGTCGCAATGGCAACAAATGAGCCAGGAAGATAAGCAGGCTAAGCGCAGTACCATGCGTGAAAACGCAATTGAGCGGATGGGGAGTATGCGTGCAACTCAGGGTACGCGTTCGTTTGGTCGTCGCTAACCCGTAAGGCGATGTTTTTAATGGTGGGCATGGTATAATAATCGGCTTTTCTACTGATTTTGTTCCCTGCCATGCCACTTCTTACCCTTGATAATGCTTTCCTTGCTTACGGCCACGTCCCCCTGCTGGATGGCGCCAGCCTTGTTTTTGAACCCGGTGAGCGCATTGGATTAATTGGCCGCAACGGCACAGGCAAGTCCAGCATGCTGAAAGCCATTGCAGGGGAGTCTCATCTGGATGATGGCAGTGTGTGGCGTGCACCAGGAATCAGGTTGGCGTATGTTCCGCAGGAACCAGTTCTTGATCCCGATCACACTGTATTTGAAGCAGTAGCAGAAGGCTTGGGTAATGTGAGCAAGCTGATGCTGGAGTACCATGAGGTCACGCACTCCATGGGCGACCCCGATGCAGATATCGATGCCCTTATGGCACGTATGCATGATCTGCAGGTTGAACTGGAAGCGCTAGATGGCTGGCAGGTGCAGGCAAGGGTGGATACGACTTTAAGTCGGTTGAGTTTGCCGGAAGATTCTAAAATCAGTGAGCTTTCCGGAGGTTTGCGCAAGCGTGTGGCGCTAGCCCGTGCTTTGGTAATGGAACCGGAAGTGCTGTTGCTGGATGAGCCAACCAACCATTTGGATTTATCTGCGATTGAATGGCTTGAAGGTTTGATGCGGGAATTTAAGGGTAGTTTGCTGTTTATTACCCATGATCGTCGTTTTCTGGATAACGTGGCGAACAGGATTGTTGAACTTGATCGCGGCAAGTTAACCGGATTTGACGGCAATTTCTCTGCATATCAAATCAAAAAAGCCGAATTGCTGGAAATCGAAGCGGTTCATAATGACAAATTTGATAAGGTTCTGGCGCAGGAAGAAGTGTGGATTCGCCAAGGCATCAAGGCGCGGGGTACACGCAATGAAGGCCGTGTGCGCAGATTGGAAGCACTGCGTCGCGAACGCGCGCAGCGCAGAGAGCAGTCGGGCAATGTCAATCTGAATGTGGAAGCGGGTGAGCGTTCCGGAAAATTGGTTGCAGAACTGGAACACGTCAGCAAGTCCTATGACCATAAAACCGTGATCAGTGATTTTTCTTGTCGCATCATGCGTGGCGATAAAATCGGCCTGATTGGCCCGAATGGAGCGGGTAAAAGTACATTGCTCAAGATGATCCTGGGGCAGCTTGAACCAGATCAGGGTGTAGTCACTCTGGGTACCAAGCTTTCCGTGGCTTATTTTGACCAGTTCCGCGAACAACTGGATGATGAAGCGACCGTGATCGATACGATCAGCCAGGGTAGTGATTTTGTAGAGATTAACGGTGAACGTAAGCATGTCATCAGTTACCTGGAAGACTTTCTGTTTGCTCCGCAACGTGCGCGCTCTCCGGTAAAATCATTAAGTGGTGGCGAACGCAATCGTCTGTTGCTTGCGCGCCTGTTTACCCGCCCCGCAAACGTGCTGGTTCTGGATGAACCAACCAATGATCTGGATATTGAAACGCTTGAATTGCTTGAAGCCTTATTACAGGAATACACAGGCACAGTCCTGCTTGTGAGTCATGACCGGACATTCCTGGATAATGTAGTGACCCAGGTGGTGGCATTTGAAGGAGATGGCAAGTTACAGGAATATGTGGGAGGGTATGATGACTGGGTGCGGTATAAAAAAGCACAAACAGCTTCCAGTGCAAAAAAAACTGAAACCCCTGCTGCCAAGCAAAAACCTGTAGAAGCCAAGCCGGCAACCCGTGCCAAGTTAAGCTACAAGGAAAGCCGCGAACTGGAAGCATTGCCCCAGCAAATCCAGGCTTTTGAAAAAGAGCAGGCAGCTATAACAGAAAAATTGGCCGATACTGGCTTGTATCAGAGTCAGCCAGATGAAGTTAAGGCGCTGCAGGCCCGTTTTGCCGAAATTGATGAAGAGATGTTGCAGGCACTGGCGCGTTGGGAAGAGCTGGAGGCGAAGTAAGCCATAGTTGTTATTCAATTGTAAAGTGGAATGACAACTAAGGTTTCTAGGATAATTCGTCGTGCCGCTGTTTCAATAAAATATCGATGTTCGCCCAGGCTTTGCTGACGTTATGTTTAAGCATGACCAGGCTGTTATAGGCAATGATTACATAGACAGCTACAACAATTAAGTTAGCCAGCTCAATGAGTCCGCCCCCCATTTATTTTCCCCTGAGCACTGCATGTTTGAGATTTAGTTTTCTAATTCTTCAGCCCAAATCAGTGATTTGACATGAACAAGGTTTACTTCGTCTGCACTGAAACCACAAGCTTCAGCCTGTTGCTCGATTGCTTCCTGGTCAAAGTTTTCACAAGCAATGGCAAGCTGCAGATAAGGTGCATAAATGCCCTGGCGATTCATGATCGCATCGACAACGGACGTGGGTAAATTGAGGTGGGACATGGCTTGTTCCATTGGTGTGTTGAGCAAGGCATCCAGCACGGAGAAAATGCCGACAATAAACAGACCTCCATGATCCTTGGGTGGTAATTTTCTTTGCCCGAGTGTTTCTGTAAAGCGCGCACGTATCAATGCGTTTTTGAGCAGCGCACGGCTGCGCTCATCGGCTTTTCCTGTTGTAAACATCAGTAATGTGAGCCAGCGGTAAAGCTGGTCATATCCGAGCAGGACAAGTGCATGGCCAATAGAGCGAATGGTTTGCTGCAGGCCGTTTGCAGGGCAATTGATGTATTTGAGTAATTTGACGGATAGCGCAGCATCCAATTTGACTTTTTGCTCCAGTTCGCTGATTTCTGCATGGTTCATGACCATGTTGAGCATTTCCATCACGCGAATGCGATTGCTGTCCAGACGTCGTGGAGAATCTGGTTGCAGTTTGGTGAAGTAATACCCCTGGAATGAATTAAATGAGAGATTTTTGTATGCGTCAAAGGCATCATTCGTTTCAACATTTTTGGCAATAAATAAAGGGGATGCTACTTTCTTCATTTTTCCTATTTGTTCGCTTAGCATCAGCGCATCGTATTGCCTGGTGTCAATTCGGACATATTTACTGAGCTTCAAAAATGCATCCAATTCTGGAACATACTCAAAATCTTCCAATGCGAGTGGAATGCCCTGCTTCACCAATTCCTGGCAGCGTTCGAAGAGTGGTTGCGGAGCACCTGGCTCAAGATGAATCGCTACGCATACTTTTTCTTTTGGAAGTTGTTCGATGAGCGGGTTGAATAGCGTAGCGGGCGAAAGATTAATAAAGGTGAGCTTGTTTCCCAGTGCCTTTTGGAAATCCAGATCAATCACGCTGATTATCAGCATCTCATCCTGCATTTTCTGGATGGTATTTGCCGCGTCAGTGGGAGGGAGTGCTCGCTTGTTCTGAAGCTTTAGCTCATAGCCGATGACGCGATGCGAGGCGTCCAGTATGGGTTGGTGCCCTAAAAATCGTTGAAGTGTCTGGCTGCCCTGAGTGCGTTCCCCATTGGTTTCTATCGCCATGACGTCAGTAACGATTGTTTCAGGCGAGGCATCCTGTGTGTCCACAATCTTTCTGCCTATTTGAACTGGCGGGGTCAGCGGGGGAATAAGCGGTGCTTTGTCTTTTTCTGCGGCAACACTGACGGTGGGCTCTTCCTGCTTTTTGACAGGAGCCGATTTGTCACTTTTTAGAAACTTCAGGTACTTTTCCAGCATGCGATTATCTTCCGGCTAAATTTAAATTTCATTTTAGCATGCAAGTATCGCGCAGATTAGTAAACCTGCATAGTCATATCAGATAGGAATCAGGCTCTAACTCGCTCTTCTCTCTCCATACTCATCCTGATAAAGTTTGAAGACCGAATAATATTACCCCATTGATGAAACAGGCTGGTTTAATCGGTCCAGCAGACTGCTTACAGCCCGGTCAACAAGGTTGTCATCGTTAATGATTTCTGCCTGCCCATTACGGAATTTCATCTCCAGTCCCGATGGTGTAATGGAAACTGCACGCTCTCCCAATCGGTTGGTAAAGAGATATAGCCCTTTCATCGGGCTGACCCAGGCGAGCTTGGCGCGCGTGCTAGTACCATCTGCTTGTGAAAATTCGATCCAGGTGCCGCGTTTTAATCGACTGACCATGGCGGTGTAGTCATCCCCTTCAACTTCAGCACTTTCTTGCCAAGTGCCATCACTCAGGGTAAGTTCATTCACTTTGTTTACTGCATGTTCGTCAGCAATATTACTGATTTCCTGAAGGAGATTAAAATCCGGTTCAAGAGGGGTAGCGGGTAGTGCGATCTCCTCAAAATCCATATGTGCTTCTGCGTCGGATGTTAAATCCAAGGCAAAGTCATCAGGTAAATCCAGTTCGCTTGCGTTGAATTCTTCAGCTGCGGCAGCTTCTGCTGCTGCGGTCTGCAATCCTGATTTAACCGCATCAGCATGGCATCTGACCAACGTTGAAAAAAAGGCATTTCGTTCCGCTTCAGGCATTCCGGTTGTTTCCATGCCATCTTGAAGGCGTTTCAATAATCCGGGTAATAAGCTGACAAGTTTCTTGCGATCTTCAGGGGCAGGTTTAGAGGTTACGCTCCAGACAAGGTTGTCCATCGTGTCAATGGCATTGTTCCAGCGAACCCCATCTTCACCCGTCTGAATATAGGCGGATGTGAGGAGGGGTTTCCAATAGCCGGTCAGAAAGTTGCGAATGACCTCTGGCAAGTGCTGAGCATGGATACGGCGACGCACTTCATCATGCGCCATAATTTTGGCTATCTCTTCTCTTTCCTGATGATGAATGACTTGGGCACTGCGTCCGGTGAGTTCATCAGCCTGGTGTTTTTCAGCCGCAAGAAACTGCTCCAGCTCATCCCCAACTTCGACAAAAATACCCACTTCATCTTCAAATTCATTCAGTACTTTTTGCACCAGGCTATCCACCAGGCGGTACAACCCTCCTTGATGTCCTTCCGCTTCATTCCAGCCAATTGCCGCACCAGCCAGCGTGTCCAGAAACTTTCTTGCGGGATGGGATTTCTGTGAGAAGAAGGTCTTGTCCATCATGGCTACTTTCAGCATGGGGATCTGCAAGCGACCGATCAATGCCTTGATAGCGTCAGGAATATTCCGGTCATCCAGAATGTAATCGAATAACATGGCCACGATGTCGAGAGTCATGGAATCAACATGCCCCAGCGTATTCGCTACACTGGAGGTTTTAATTTCTCGTAATACATTGGTTCGTCCGCCTGTGAAAGCTTCAGCATCCAGTGCACCACCGTTAGAGACAAACCCTTCGATCTGTCCATGCTGAAGCTTGTTAAGTGCCTCCAATACCCCGCTGCCAATCTGCACTGGAGTACCTGCTATCCCGCCAGAGTTGCTGCCTATAGCACCACCATTACCTGCAACCCCGCCAGCAAAGCCTCCGGCTCCACCAGGCTGTGAAATACCCATCCCTCCGCCACCCAATGTCAATAATTGTTGCAGGGTTGCAAATAGCTCGTTTCCTCCGGCGACAGGCTGACCAGCAGCAATGCCACCAGCAGGTAAAGTCATGCCGGATGCTGGTGCTGAAGAAGCTTGTTTTTTCGTTCCGACACGAATTTTTGGCAGGACGCCTTTTTCAACCAGATGCTGGTTGATTTCCTGATACATGTCTTTTAATTGATCAGGCATATATTTATTGAAAAGCCTTACCAGTAAGAGCTTAACTTTGACGTCGCAATTCCAGTCTTTAAGGGCTTCCATAAAAGCTGCACCAATGACTTCCGGTCCAATTGGGTTGTTATGATTTGAAAGTTCCGGGTCGTGCAACAATACGCCGATACGTTTTTCTATACCAAACAGCATTTCAGCGCAGGTGCCGTGGATGTTGTTTGCAATGTTGATTGCAGCAAGGGATTCTTCTAGTTCGTCGGGATCTACCAAGCTAAAATCAGACTCCAGGGACGAAGATGCTAAAAATGGTGCATTTTTATCTTTGCGGGTTTCTTTGGAAAAGCTTTGGAGAAATTGTTGCTTGAATGCAGATTCAAGAATGGCACGCTTGTCACGGGCAAGCGTCATCGCTTCCATGTAAAGGTTGCGCATCTCGTATCCAGTGTTGGTTTCGGAGAGCAAAAAAAACTCGTCGACAGCTTTCCCAAGCATGTCAGACAAGGCATTGACCAGTTTTGAGGCGGCCATATCCCGGCTATCGTTCAGAAATTGTGTGGTAGACGAGTTTGAAATACGTGATTTTTCAAACTTATTTATATGCACGACGTTCTGATTCGCAGCGGTTTTCATGATTCTGCTCCCAACTTGGGTGAACTTTGTAATGATAGCGGACGGCTTGCTATAAACTTAAGTCACCAATTGTTCCAATTCGATGCAATCCAAAGGGAGCGTGGGGTACAAAGTGCCAATGGCGATCCGGTATGTTTGAAGAGAATTGAAGGTGTTGCCGTGCCGAAAGAGTACAGTCGAAAAATGACTCATTCAACCACCTAGCAATTCCGCTATCGTAGGACTTGTATCGTCCCTTAGACCGGAAACTTTGCGTCCCCACCTTTCGATGGGTTTGCCCTGTTTAGGTATTGCAACCTTCAGTAAACTGAAGGTTAAACGTAACGAATTTATGTTACGTTATGATCACCCTATCACAGAATTAAAGTCTATGCAATGGCGATTATGGCGGAAAAAGGGCGTGGAAATGATGAATTTTTTTTAATCTTTCAGGTAGGTAAAATAGAATTAAATTCTGCGGGAGAGTATGGCTGTAATTTCAGTATCCTCGAGCACAATCGGGTTGGTTTTCATGCTGCTGCCACGACTGTTTTTTACTATGTGCGGGAAATCACTTTCATTGATCCCGTAGCTGCTTAAACGGGGAAGGCGTAGTTGTTCAGTCCAGTCGCCAAGTATTTGTACCAGGGTTTTGAGCGCGCTGGCGTTATTCATCTCATTCCCGGTTTTTCCTGAGAGTAACCGGCCGATTTCTGCATACTTGAAAAGTGCCGGGTTGGCTGGTTCGCGCTGGGTCATGGCGAGAATGTTGATCTCTGTGGCGGTGGCAACCAGCGTGCCGCACACCACTCCGTGCGGGATAGGAAAAAATGCACCGAGCGGAGAAGCCAGTCCGTGTACTGACCCTAGCCCCACCTGTGCCAGTGTAATCCCTGAAAGCATTGCAGCGTAGGCCATTTTCTCGCGACCAATGCTGTTTTTTGGGTCATGAAACCAGGGCAGCAGACCTTCGTGAACAGCATTCAGGCCGCTTAAAGCGAGCGCATCAGTAAAGTTGTTAGCTTTGCTTGAAACATAGGACTCCAGAAGCTGAGTGAAAGCATCCATTCCGTTTGCAGCTATCAGTTCTGGTGGGCAACCGGAGAGCAGATCAGGATCAACCACTGCATACTGTGGAACCAATTGTTCGTCACGAAAGGATTTTTTGAAGCCAGTATTGCCATGTATGCTGAGTACAGCATTCTTAGTGGCTTCTGAGCCAGTTCCGGCAGTGGTCGGAACTGCAATAAATGGAATGGAGGGGCCAGTGTAAGGTAGCTCCGGTCCAACCCCTTCCAGATGATCCATCACTGAGTTGCCCGGGATAAGCAAGCCGGCAATCGCTTTGGCAGCATCCAGTACACTGCCGCCACCTATACCGAGCACCGCATCAATTTTTACGTTCCTGAATCGGGCAACAGCCTCATCTACCAGTTGGGGTGAGGGCTCACCGGAAACGCGCAATGAATCCCAGGTGAAATTCTGCTGTTTCAGATTCTCGCTTAACCATATCCAATGGGTAGTCTCGCGGAAAGAACGATCCCCTGTAATGATCAATACATGCTTGCCAAAATCGTCTAACAAAGCAGGAATTTTTTTGAAACAGCCTGAACCAAATTCGATCCGTGGCAGCCGTGAAATAGAGAATGCAGGATTGATCATTGATTTTCCTTTGAAGGAAACAGCCCAAGGTAAGTTATTCCTTGTCGTGGCTCTGCCATCCAGTAGGTTACGGTGTCCCGCCATTTCAGATAATGGGGTGCCAGCTTGTGGGTTGCGGCACCATTGGCTGTTTCATATGCTTCATACAATACAAAACGTGCGGGATCATCCGGTAATTGCAATACATCAAATCGCAGGTTTTCAGGCTCTTTGATTGAAGCCAGGTGATTTTCTTGCGTGGCAGCGATAAATTCCTGAATGTGAGCCTCTTTGACATGGATGTGGACTATCGTGACATGCATATTTTATTTCCTCAAACTGCGTGCGATCGGTTGTATGCCGTATTTTGTTGCTGTTGCGAATTAGAAAACCGGTAAAAGCGCTGATTTGACTCGCTGAGGTGTATCAGCAGACAATGCAAAATCGTTGTGATTGTCTGATTTATAGCAAAAACAGATGAATTTTAGCACCATATTTTTTCAGCGTTGACGTAAATTCAGTGCTTCCGAAGTTTACGGGTATTTCGGCCAAGGGATAGCAGCAGTGGGTACAGGAAAATCATGGGATATTTTTTGTAACGTCATAGATAACTATGGCGATATTGGTGTCTGCTGGCGTCTGGCCCGGCAGTTATCTCTGGAATATCAGTTGCAAATCCGCCTTTGGGTTGATGATTTGGTGAGTCTCGCAAAGATAAGCCCGGGCATTGATCCGTTTGCGGAAATTCAGTTCTGCCACGGTGTTGAGGTTTGTCACTGGAAAGCCCCTTTTCCTCAAGTGAATCCGGCGAATGTGGTGATTGAGGCTTTTGCCTGCAAGTTGCCAGAAAGCTATGTCCAGAGTATGGCCGGGCTTGAAACCAAGCCTGTATGGATCAATCTTGAGTACCTGAGCGCAGAAGACTGGGTTGCAGGGTGCCATGGTTTGCCTTCGCAACATCCCCGGCTGCCTTTGGTTAAGTATTTCTTTTTCCCCGGTTTCAATGCTAAAACAGGTGGTTTGTTGCTAGAGCAAGGTTTGATTTTTAAACGTGATCAGTTTCAGCAAGACAGTTTGGCGCAATCCAGATTCTGGGAGGCTTTGAACGTCTCCCCGAGACGAATTGATGAAATCAGGATTTCACTCTTTGGTTATGAGAATAACGCTCTGGCCAGCTTGTTTGATGCCTGGGCCAATGGATCGCAATCTGTACTTTGTCTGGTTCCAGAAGGCAAAATACTGAGCGATGTCACTCGTTACTTCGGCATTCAGGCACTACAGACGGGCGCTGTACAAAAAAGCGGTAACCTGACTGTGCAAGTGCTTCCTTTTGTCGAACAGGAGCGCTATGACGAATTGCTATGGGCTAGTGACTGTAACTTTGTTCGTGGAGAAGACTCATTCGTGCGTGCGCAATGGGCAGCCAAACCGTTTGTCTGGCATATTTATCCGCAGGATGAAAATGCGCATTTGAAGAAACTTTTAGCATTTCTTCTGGCCTATTCGAAAAATCTGCCTCATGATTCTGCCTGTGATGTGCGACAGTTTTGGGAAGCGTGGAATCAGGGTGAAGGGGCAGGTGATTTATGGCATGTTTTCTGGCAACACAAAGCGCTGCTTGAGGCTCATGCGGGGCAGTGGGCTAACTGTCTGGCAGAAAACGGAGATTTGGCATTAAATTTAGTGCAATTTTGCAAAAGTAAGTTATAATTTCGGGTTTTATAACCCGCTTTCAGTAGGGCGCAGTGTACATATGAAAACAGCTAAGGAAATTCGTTCAGGTAACGTCATTATGATTGGCAGTGACGCTATGGTTGTTCAAAAGGCCGATTTCAGTAAATCCGGACGTAATTCATCCGTGGTAAAAATGAAACTCAAGAATCTGCTTACAGGTTCACCAAGCGAGAACATCTATAATGCAGATGAAAAATTTGAACTTGTTGTGCTTGAGCGCAAGGATGTCACTTACTCTTACTATGCAGATCCTTTGTACGTATTTGTGGACGATGAGTATAACCAGTACGAAGTTGAAAAAGACAACATGGTAGATGCACTTAATTATCTGGAAGATGGTTTACCTTGCGGTGTGGTTTTCTACAACGACAAACCAATTTCTGTTGAATTGCCGAAATATGTCGTTCGCGAAATTATCTACACAGAACCAGCCGTTCGTGGTGACACATCCGGCAAGGTTATGAAACCAGCCAGACTGGCTACCGGTTTTGAACTGCCTGTTGCTGCTTTCTGTGAAATCGGTGACAAGATCGAAATCGAAACTGAAACAGGTGAATTCAAGCGACGCATTGCTGCTTAAATTACTGCCGCAAATTTGAAATAAAAAAGGGACGCGCTAAGCTGTCCCTTTTTTATTTTAATAATACATAGGTTAGTTACAAGTTATCTCTCGTCCTGCTTTCCCTACTTTGTTGGGAATTCAACAAGCTTTTCAAGAAGCTCCGCAACACTCGATTTATCAAAAAAATAAGTGTAAAGCTGTTTGGGAGTATCGCTATTCACCAAAGGTGTCGGGTGATTTAGACTTTCCTCAACATGGTCTTTGGTCAGTCGAAGTAAAACAGTCGGCATCGCTCTATTTGAATCTTTCTCTTTGCCAAATAATTCAAACCCGAATGCATTATTAAAAAAAAGTTGGCGGCGGTTACTTGTTTCAACAAGTATATCGGTACACCCGTGAATGCGGGTGGCGTAGAGATAGGCAATATGGAATAGTGACGATAGCACACGTTTTGAACGAATATTCTGATCCAGAGCAATCTGTGTAAATTCACACACTCGATGTCCCCGATGACGAAGCAAGTCCATCTCCCTTTTATATAAGACATCTGCAGCCAGTCCGGCAGGAGAATCGATGTTAATTGTGATAGTACCGAGGGCAGTTTCGCCAAAAAACATGGAGAGCGTGATTTTGTTGGGGTGACGGTTAAAATTGGTTACCGTCGAATTACCCCAGACATACGCTTGTTTAATCAGCAGCGTAGCCGTTTGACATTGATCACTACTGCACGGTAGTTTGAGTTTGATGAGTTGGGTGGATAGTATTTTTTCAGTTTTATCACGTGGCTCTAATCCTGGCATGGAAAGCGGCATCAGTCGACCGGCTGCAATGGCACTAGAAGTGCTGGTTTGGCTGGTTTGGTCATGTTTTGAGCTTTGCATTTCGTGCTACTCCTGAATACTTATCTATCTAATGAGTTGCACAGATCGTGCCAGCTTTTATATAAATGGATGTTTTCCAGCAGGCATACAGCATTTCGAGAAAAGTTGGACAAGCGGGTATGAAGCGATACTTACCAGAATCGTATTAAGCTGACAATTATGGGCACATCATGGTGATATTTAGTAACCGACCTCCCAGGCAGATTGTTTATTTGGGATTCCGGATTTTACTGTGAGTGGGGATTCAAATACATCACACAGCAGACAATGCATGGGACAATAATCGGTTCATCGTATGATGTAAGCGTGGTTGAGGGTGACAAAACCTTATGATGTGTAATCCGGTTGAGGTTATGATTTAAGCTAAGCTCTTTACATCATCGCGTTCCAATCAATAGTTTCCCTGCAATTTAGCTTAGAATTTAAGTGATTGACTAAATGAGTCCTTAAAATTCCAATTAAATTTTAGAAGTAAAAAATGCTTTTTTCCTCTAAAAAGAAAAAGTAGGCGAGTATACCCGTCGCTTTACCGCTCCAAGTACAGCCAAAGTTAGCATCCCCGCTATCAAAAGTATGAAAGACGAAGGCAGAGGCACGGGAGCCATGACGGGTGCCAGGTAACCGCTAATAGTTCCTGTGTATTGATAAAAGGGGTCATATTGCACATTGAAAGTGCCAGTTACGGCATCTTGAGAGGCACCTAGTGGTGAGGCAAAATTGATCGAAATGTCCCCGTTTACTACGCCACTGTTGGGATAGAAAACCTCAAATAAAGTTGGAGAGAACGTAGTGCTAATCGGGTAGGCCCCACCGAACCCATTAAACCAGCCGGCGAGATCGAAATTATGATTGTTAGGATCATACGGCACGGAAAGTGCCCATTCTCCCGTGTTGTTGACAGCGTCCCAAGTGTAGGTGCCGCTGGCGTGAACGGAGTAAGCGACGCCATTGGGAGTGCCGCTGAAAATCAAACCGCTTGCATCATAAGTAGTAATCATGTTGTTCGCTCAATGTTTTTGAATTCGTGTTTCAAGTCTCAACTTTGCGGTTTTTATGCGTTTCTATATAGCCGATTAAGCTACTTTGTGCCTGCGCGCAACACCGACCAATCCAAGCAGACCAGAACCAAGTAGCCAGGCTGCGGCAGGAAGCGGCACCGCCGAAGCTGCTGTATTCGTCAGGGTAAAAGCCAGATCGTAGGGTGAAGTATAATTAGGAGTGATTGCGCTGCCAGTTAAGTGTTTACCGATGCCTGTATTCGATGGTGCCCAAAAGAATTGAGTGGGAGTATAAATGGAGTTATCGTTATTGACGACAGTCAGAGCATAATACGGGCTGTTGTGATCCAGCGTTAAGGTTGATGGCAAATCGATGTAATAGGAATAAAGGCTACCGGACACTAATGTTTTATGTACTTGAGCTTGGGTATAAGGTCCGGAACTTG
>JAYVLG010000040.1:0-8953 GCA_043759595.1 Sulfurirhabdus sp.
GCTTGATCAATTACTTAAAAATACGGAGATGCAAATGATCACACAGCAAAACAATAACCAACTGAATCTATTCAATTAAATTGCCGGACACTACTGATAACAAACGGAAAAACGACGCAGGTGAGTGGACAAGTTTCAAGATGCAATGTGACGGCAGACAACGGTTTCAACAGCTTATTTGCCTGTCACGCCATACTCAGCATTTACTTTCACATAAAACAACGTAAGATTTTCTGAATTCAGTTTTGCAATCAGCTGATCTGCCTCACTTTCGGAAAGAGCAAATTTCACCTCTACAGGCTGTTTACCTGCCAACTCAAAAAAGCCCTCCTCATGCAAAATACCATGGCGACCAAAACCTGAAATTGCACGAAAAGCAGACCCACCCTGAATGCCCATTTTCTTCGCCAGTTCCAAAAGCCATTCATAAAGCAATTCTCCATCATGCTTTTGGTTTTCAGACATATAGATTTTAAGAAAAATGCCTTCCATGATGCACCCTTACAATTTAAGGAGCTTAACGCTCCAAATACCCAGTGCAGTCATACTGAGCGATCCAAATAAATGCGCCGAAGCGGCAAGCACAGCCCAGGCCAATTGCTCACGGCTGATCAACGTGACTATCTCGGCAGAAAAGGTAGAAAAAGTAGTCAGTCCACCCAGAAAACCGGTAATGATAAATAATCTTACCTCTGGAGGCAGACTTGTGTGATGACTGAAATAGGCAATTGCCATGCCCACCAGATACCCTCCCAGCAAATTTGCTGCCAACGTCCCTAAGGGCATAGTGGGAAACAACGGATTAAACAGCATACCCAGCCACCATCTAAGCCAAGCTCCGAAAGCCGCACCTATCCCTACCGCCAGTAAAGCGTACAACCCCATTCAGAAGCCTCAGTAAACGTCCAGACTAGAACCTAGCCGAGCCCAGAAACCGCATCATTACAAATATTTGTTAAGACAAAATGAAACCGTAAATCGCATACAACCATTCGAATACTTACGAAATCCACTCGGGATGATTTTCCGCCACATAAAAAAGTGCAGCAACTACCTGTCGGTCATAACGCGATTTAGATTCAGACAACAATTGATCCAGCACTTCATCTACACCCATGCCTTCTCGGTATGCACGAGCATTAAGCATAGCCACAAAAGCATTAGCAACTGCGAGAATTTTTGCAGTCAGTAACATTTGGTCTCCGTTCAGGCCTTTGGGATAACCACTACCATCAATATATTCCTGTTTTTGCGCAATTGTTTCCAGTACCGGCCCCGGAAATTCCATACCCGATAAAATTTCAACCGAATATTGAACATGCTTATGCAGCGCCTGCTGTTCTTCGTCCGTCAGGGAATCTGTTTTAGTCAAAATCTCTTTTGCTACAAACAGTTTTCCGACGTTTGCAAGATTGGCAGCCATTTCAAGGGTTTCAAGATCGAGTTTTTCGAGATTCATCCCTTTACCGATTGCCAATGCGACTTGAGTCGTTTTACTTGAGTGATTAGCCGTAAAAGGATCATGCAGATCCACTGCTCTCATTAAAGTGGTCAGTAGCTGACGCATCAACTGTTCATGACGTGCCTGGTCTGCCTGAAGCGCCGTAATATCATGAGAAACAACCAACGCATTTTTTGTATTTTGCAAACCAGTCTGCAATGGAATCGCGACCGAGTGGTAAATACCCGATGCTCCTTTCCGTAACTCCAGCGTCTCCGCAGCCTGTTTAGGGATATTCTCTGATAGCGCACCTTCAGCCAACGTCCATATGGTCTGTGCAACATTGGGACCTAGCACGCTGGAAAGTGTCTTGCCTATAAAATCCTTAGGCGTCAGCCCCCAAGCCGCAGTCAGCGTCTTATTTGCATAGGCAAATTGCTGATCCTTATCAACAATGTAAATAAAATCTTCAATATTATCTGTAATCGTGTGCAAAAGCGCTGACTGTGCTTTTAACTCATGGGACTTCTGGCGAAGTTGCGCGGCAGTGTGGCGCTCCCTTAAACTACTCCCATGCCGCCACGCAGCGACAAGTGCTGCCGCAATAAATAACATCGCCAGCATGAACCCCGTCAACAAAAACCGCTGGTGTGCATCGGACTCTTTCAGTGCTTCCTTGGCATCCACTTTTTGCACCAACACCCACGGTGTTTGAGAAAAAGCACGACTAGTCACCAACACCTCCACACCACGATAATCTCTAAACTGACCAAATTCGCCTGGATGTTTGAGAGCAAAGGCTGAGGCCAGACCGGGGCTATCCAGAGAAAGTCTTTTTTTCAGAGGTGTACTATTATCCGAAAGTGGCGACAGATAAACAACGGTATCCCCTTCACGACGCACCAGTAGCGTTTCATCGGTTTGCGTCGTTCGAATCTGTCTGGTGAGCAATGGATATAACACCTCATCGGCACGTTTCACCCCTACCAACACAGCAATTGGTTTAGCATCACCCTTGGCAACCTGCAGAGGGAATACTGGCATTAAAAACCCTATAACAGGCTGATTAGATGTACCAAGATATAAATCCTGAACTGCTGGTTGTTTTGATTTAAGTACCTTTGCAGCCTGATTTGCCAAAACCGGATCAAGTCTGGCACCGGCTGTTGCCAGCAGTAACTTGCCATCCTGATCCAGTAACATTAGCCCCACATCTGCCTGACTTGGCAAATTTGCACGAACGCTATCCTGATTGGATTTAGCGACAAAACCAGTTCGTTCGGCTGTAGCAAATAACAAATTACGTATGTAAGAAAGTTGCGCAGGTTCGACGCCATTTTGGGTTTGCTGCTCACGAGAAGAAAGCTGCATCAAATACAATTGAAGAGAACCGTTTTCCGATAACTCTCGCAAAACACCCGACTGCCCCTCTAACCATTTATCCAAAGCATCATAACGGCTGTCTGCTATAAGCCCTAAATGCACTTGCCATTGTTGCAGATCACGACCGCGCTCCTTTGCTGCATATGCAAAAATTAACCAAATACCCATAGCCAGCAATAGCGCCAGTAGAATACTTGCAACCAAAGAAGGCGATTTTTTAAAAATGGAAGTTTTCATTAATGATTAAGATTATTTTGTTGTTTCAAATAAAGCGAGCGACATCTAAAAAACCGTAATACTGACAAAACTACTGGCAATAATAGAACCTTACAGCACACCTTACAATCCCACATGCACAAAGCAGTGCCTCAAGGCGTATGCATCCACCAATGTTTTTCATTTACCGAGTAAATAGGTATGTAGTGCGCAATCTGTTTCTGTGAAATCACTTCCTGTGCCTGATTATCCAGAACCAGCGCATCGCCGTTAAGATACACAGCCAGAATGGCATGAGGAATTCTCAAGTTTGTGTCTTGCAGCACAACAACGCGAATAGCATCTGTGCTAAAACCCAGCTGGCGTAAAGACATATATTTAAAAATAGCAAAATCCTCACAATCACCATTGTTGTAAAGGAATTCCCGAGGTATTGCCCAATAATCATTTACTCCGTAATTATCAATATCAAGCACATAACTCTTATTATTTCCATACTTATTCACCGCAACAATTTGTTCCATCGGGGATTTCCCATTCAACCCAGATAAGAAATGTAGCCATTCACGCATATGGCAAAGATTGAACTTGGGACTATTACAATCTTTATCTTTTAAATCATCTGCTGCATGTCGTTTAAGTACACTGACCCATTGGGGAAATAAACCGAGATTTTCATGCTCTGATTCTTTATACCCAAAAAGCAACGTGCCTGCCTTACTTTGTCCAACTAATTCCTGAGCAAATAACAATTGAACATTCGACAACAGAATGCCCAATAATAAGGATTTAATGACACCTTTCACAATACAACAAACCAAAACAAAGGAAACAGCGGGTAAATATTCTTCATTTTTATAAATAAAAGAGACTGACAATTACAAAGATATTAAGAAATTAATCATAAAAAAAGAGCTTAATGCTAAGGCTAAAGTAACCATCCTGAAATGTCGGGAAATTTTACACAATTTATGTCACTCAATCTGCCCAGATAATAAATGAATAATCATCATTTATATAGCGCTACAACTTATCAGGCTATCACTTTCCAAAAAATTAATACGGTAAAAAATAACTGGCATAATAAAATATTTGTCGAATATTTTTACAAAATAACCCCTGATATTTTTAAAGCTTTAAAATTCTAATTTCTTTCAATATGTTGAGTCTTATGGCACAATAAAAGTACAAAGTTTTTGATGATAAATTAAAAAAACAATCATAAATAAGTTCATCACTTTATTGCACTACAATTCTTAAGAGGACGCCGCTTTGCCTACAAAAAATCAAAAACATTCCGGACTTCCTTTAAAAAAATCCTTGATTACCATCGCTTTGCTTTGTGTTACCGCATCTGTTTCGACAACCGCCTCATCTGCCGATGTCGACCAGGAACAGGACAAATTATTTAAAGAAGGTATCTATCAAAGACTTCAAGGTAATTTATTTACCTCGATAGAAGCTTTCCAAACCGTACTTAGCAATCAACCCACCCTGAACCGTGTTCGTCTTGAGCTAGCCCTCTCTTACTACAAAACACTCAATTTTGAAGAAGCAACACGACAGGCGCAATTGGTGCTGGATGACCCAAAAACACCCGAAAATGTGAGGATTGCGGTACTCTCTTTTTTAGCGCAAGTTAAAGCAGATCAACAAGATTTCACAGCCAAGCGTAATACATGGGAACCATCAGTATCCATTGGACTGATGCGCGACACCAATGTCAACGCAGGCCCTTCCAGCGATGTGTTACCTGGCGGTCTTGTGTTAAGCGACCAATCACGTCACAGAAGTGACGACGCATATGTATTAACTGCAGGTATTTCACACCGATACCAATCTCCAACACCAGTTAAGTTTGGTGAAAAAGCAGCTCGTTTTATCTGGCAAACTCAAGCAAATATCTACCGTAAAGATTATTTTAAAGAAAATCCTTACGATCTAGATATTGATTCTGTATCCACTGGCCCAGGCTTGCTTGTACCGGGGTATTTTCGCACTGCTATCACCGGTCAATTTGATTACATTCGATACGGCAACGAGCACCTTGCAAACTTTACCTCTTTAGCGCCTTCTTTTACATGGGAAATCAAGGATGGTGAAATTACCGCTGACGCGTTAATACAAAACCGCGAATTTTTCAGAGCAGTCGATAACGAGCGCAACAGTATCTACTATTCATTAGGTGGCAGCGTAGGTAAAGTATTCAGTTCTGGTAAGTTAGCGTTACAAGGAGGATTGCACTTATTTACTGAACATGCCAAAAACAACCCTGATGGCAGATTTAGCAATCATGGCAACGAAATATTTATCGGCGCAAACAGGGTCGCATGGGACAATGGATCAGTTTACGGTCGAATTAGCCAGCGAAATAGCACTTATGATGGCTATGAACCGATTTACAATTTAAAACGTGATGAAACTGAAGATCGCTACGAGATCGGGTTTAACCATTTATACAAAACGGGTGTGATGGCAAACTGGAAGCTGAATGGCAGCTATACCTTCATCAGAAACAATTCAAACTCCCATATTGACATCTACACCTACAAACGCGATATAGCTCAAATAAACCTTGGACGTTCGTTTTAAGCCACATCCCAAGTCAAATTAAAAAGGCATCTATAAAGATGCCTTTTTTGTATCCAATCCATAATTATTCAATATTACATCATCAGGCACAAAAACTGCTCATAGCCTGAACAACAGCAGAACTTAACCCTTCGCTAAAAGCAGGATGCTGTTTCAACCAATCCACCACATCATGAGTCAAATTGTTTAGATCTTTGCCTTGCAGGCATTTCACTACTGCATCGTGATTAGCAATATGATGACCATAAGTCACATAAGTAAAGCCGTCCATCACACCAGCCACATACAATTTTTGAGCATCTTGCTGCATTTGAAGAAAGGAGTTTGCTGCAACGCTGGTCAGCGGACGCGCTTGAGACGTGTTAGCAGAAGCAATATTTGCTACAAATAACAGAGCAAAAGCTATAAAAAGTAATTTCTGCATAATAAACATCCCTTAATCAATGAGCGTTATGCTGTTATCGACAACTAGATAAATTTCTGTAGCTGATAGCCCACCTTAAAATTTAGAAAACTAAAACTATGCCAATTAAGAAATGTGTAATGTTGTGATACCAGAAAGGATTGGGACCAATTGAGACTATAGGTGAAAAATAAATTGAATTCCAATTACCCTTTTTTAATAAATTATATGAGCGACTGCTATAACTGGTTTACACCTTTCCCGAGGTCAAAAAAAACCGGGGCAATTATCCTTTTTGTTTTATCCAACAAAAAAGGATAATTGCCTTGATTTAGATCAAGCACAAAACTTCTGGAATATAACTATTAAACTAAGATGATTTTCTGGCAAACCCTGCCATTCCCAACAATCCAGATCCAAACAGCCAAACTGCTGCTGGCACAGGAACTGCGCTTACCGTATCTGTATCCAGGGCAAAGGTCCAGTCCCCACCGATGCCAATCGCCCCGAAATCAACATTTAATTTATGAAAAATATCTCCAACCGGTGCTGCACCGCCAATACCAACCGCGTTAGAATAAGAATAAGTATAACCGCCAGTAGCAGACCAAAAGTCACCACCAAATGACGAGTTTGCAGTACCCACCAAACCACCAAACTCAGTATCAAAAATTGTAAAACCGTTTGTGCCATCCAACTCCAGCTTTGTCAATTTTGAACCTGTCACATTGGTGAACGACCATTCATTGACATAAGTATCACCCGTCACTGAAAGCCCCCAGGATGTACCTGCAACCCCACCTGAAGTACCCCCATAGCTACTCCATGTTTGCAACTGATCTTTACCATTATCAAAATAAGCATGAACAGTCATACCAGACATATCCGCACCGGTAGTAACAAAAGTAGTTAAACCTGCAACTTGATCAACTATCGCTGCATGGGCTGACATTGATCCTAGCAACGCGATAGCCATTACTAGAAATTTCATTTTTGGCAGACAGCATCTCTTAATTTGAGTATCTATCATCTCATTCAACTCCTCTTAATAATTATTTTACTTTGAATTAAATACGTAAATTTCTATTCATTATATACGCCTTTCCGCAATTACAAAGTAAAAGCAAAAACCATACCATGTATATAATTTATGCATTTAATCATCACTATAACAATCACATATAATTTTTTGTGGTTATAGACAATTCAATAATTAAATCCAAATGTTAAATAAATCGACAAATTTCATACATATATCAAAAAGGGTCAATAAGAACCCGGTATAAACTTAGTGTGTATTCTTAACAAATTTAAATTTAAAACTTAATGAAAATAGCGGCCAATACATTGTTATATAATTTATAAATAAATAATTTACTACATTGAAATTTTATTTATTGAAACGACGATAGTATCTTAAAAAACAAATACATTGTCGGGAAATTTTACAACCATGAAAGAAATGAAAACGCTATTATTTCAATTTCAACCAGTTACACAATTGGCACAATTTTTGCTTAAACTATATAACAATAGAATCATTGTCTATAATTATAAAGATTTAAAATAATATTTATTAAGAGGCTCACCATGAAAAATCAGCTTACAACCATTGCGCTAGGAATAGCAATTTCTTTTATTGCAAATAGCTCATCAGCAGCCAACAAAAGTGATTGGGAACTCCATGAGAAAAACTGGGAAGACACGGTTTCTTATAGCGGAATTCATATAGCAGATGATTCCGCTGGAGAATGGGGGCCTTGGTCAGAATTTGCCCAACCTGCTGCAGGTACAGTCGTTGGCTTTCTGCCACAAACCATTACAGATCCCTATACACCCACACCCACTCCCACACCCACCCCCACCCCAACTAGCCCTGATTTGCCAAAGCTTGTGGCTTTCGGCATTTATAGCAATGGAAATCAAAATGTTGAAACACTAGACGAGATAATTACGCCATTTTACCCCGGCGTAATTGGTGTAAGTTCAACATTTGGACCCCTGGCAAACAATGAGGGGAAATGGGATGCAAGTTGGCATATAGACCCTACGGGTAAACCATTACCAAAGTTCTCAGATTCAGGGCCCCTGAGTGGAACTTATTTTACTGGCGTCCCAACTCCCGGCACACCTTATCAAGGTTCCGCATCTAACAATTCAAAAAATGCATGGATAGAAGTATCTCCAAAACTATCTGAATATGTATCCGTTGCCAGCCTTGGCAAAAATGAATATACACCGGCAACAGGTTACTTTGTAGGTAAAGATGAGTTAGGTAATCCTTATGTGCTCAGCAAAACTGCAGTTACCGCTGATTCCAAACAACCTACCGTTTGCAGAGGCAAATGTACCTGGGCAATGGAAACACCAGCAAAATCCAGCCAAACGCTCGGATATTATATTACCGGCTACTCAACGCCCGTTTCCACGATGGATACGTTACGCGCCTCCAGCTTGACTGCTAATTATGCCGGCAGTTCAGTTCTTGGGGCCAATGTAAATGTTGCAGTAAACTTTGGAAGCAGCTCCTGGAGCGGGCAATGGGCCGGGGGCAGCGGGATTGCGTTTAATGCCGGCGGTTCAATATCTGGTGCCAACATTCAAGGCGCATCTACTACTGCAGGTGTAACAGGAACCGTTAATGGCTCATTTTTCGGGCCTGCTGCAAATGCACTAGCCGGTAGAACCGACATGACTCAAGGGGTGCGCCAAACAGCAGATTTGTTTGTAACTACAAAACAGTAGCCATTAAACAGATTAGCTAACTGAATATAGCTTCAAGAGTCAACATGCCCCCCTTGCCTATCAATAATGGTGGGGGGGGGCTTGTACAAATGGAACAAAAATAGCTAATTGCATTTAGCTGCTGCCCCTTCGGTTTACTTCAGCGCTTCACTCACAATACCTTTCAAAAGCTG
>JAYVLG010000041.1:0-13054 GCA_043759595.1 Sulfurirhabdus sp.
AAAAACTGTGCAATACAACTCATAGCGGTCTCACCAATCTAGTGAACCAGAAAATCATCAAAAAATTTATTAGAACTATGATGTTAAATATCCAGTCTAGCGGTCAACTGAGGTTTCTAGGATAATACAAGTCAGGTGAGCGGTGTGTAGTTGGAAAGAAACCCGAGATGGCGGGTTTCTTAATTGAGCGATTCTGATTTTGCCTATGCTATTTGTGTTGTCCGGCGTCGTGCATAACCAAACAAACTTGCAATTCCAGAAGCAAACAGCCATGCAGCAGCTGGAACGGGTACGGCGGTTGGAGCGGAAATCTGCCACCCTGCATCTTTCAGGGCAGCAAAATCCAGTTCCGTAAAGTGCTTGCGTTTGTCTGCTTCAATGGAAGGGTCCATCGCCACTCCCTGAGAAACGCCATTGACTGTGCTGTTGAGGCCTTGTTGCCAGTGCCCACTATCAGCCAATGGTACTACGCCACCATATAAAGCATCTGAAGCGCTACCTGTGAAACTGCTGCCCACTACTAAATTTGCAAAGGAGTTTGCTGTGCCAAAACCTAATACATGGCCCAGTTCGTGCACGGCAACTGAATAGAAATCGAACAGGCCGGAACCTTGAACGGGATCATTACTGCCAAAATACCAGTTAGATTGAGCATCATTGAATGTGATCGCACCACCCCATGGGCCAAAATCAGTACTTGGATTGCTGCTCGCGCCTGTTTGTCCACGGTTCAGGCTGTTGATAAATGATGACGTACCACTGGCGCTATATCCACCTGGGCCACCTTCACCCAGTGTGCCTGCTCCAAGGTTTTGAGCACCCACATACACAATCAGAGCATTATCAGCCACGCTGTAGTTGTTCAGGGTAACTAATGCGCCTGTTGTGGGATTGCTGAAATTGGTATTGTAGCTGTTACCGTCAGATGAGGTAATGGCAGTCAGATTATCTTGTATGCGAGAGGTAAATTCGCTTGCGGCCTGATTGAGTAATGTCTGGCGGCTGGCGTTTGCACCAGTAAAGAAACCGGATGTGTCATAAGAATAATCAAAAATAATGCTGATCGCTGAGGCCGGCTGGCTGTTAACAAGTGCAGCAAAAGTGAGTGCTGCGCAGAGAGTGATATTCAGTTTCATGTTTGGTGCCCTTAAGATTTGAAAGATGTTATGGTGCTGCTCAAAATCCAGATGATTGTCCTTGGCTTCAGAATAAGCAATTAATATGCCAAATATTGTATTATGCTGTTTTAATAAGATAATGACGATGGAGTAAAAAAATTTTGGTTGAAAATGTAAAATTTTCCGACAAAATTTTACCCTGATATTGGCGCCAACCTTAATATGAAATGATTGCTATTTGTTTTGTTTTTAGAGCAAATGGCATTAAAGAACCTCGAGTTGCCTTGCCCAATATTTAAAATATTCCGGAAAATATTCAGGTGCGTGGCTAATGCAAAGCATACCCTTCCAGTTTTTTTAACAATGTTTGATTTTCATGGATGCTGGAATCAAACTTGCGGCTACCCGTACAAATGTCGACAGAACCGGTTTTGCCTGTAAAGAAAAGATAAGTGTGTCCCACAGTCAGGCTGACACCACAATCACCATGACCAAATCCAGTTTCAATTGTTTGAAGAATGGCAGGCTTTCCTTTTAAAATCTGTTCTACTTTAAACTCGCCGAGCATTCCCCTCCATTGAGGATGGGAAGGACGGCTGGTTGTTTCCTGGATATGCGTGATTCTGGCAAGGAATACATGTTCGGCCATATCAAATTGTTGTTTATCGCTTAGTAATATGCAGGAGCATGCGGAGGCGTTTTGAATGTAGAGTAATGAAAATAAGCTTATTAAAAGCGCGATAACAGGATGGAAATGATTGTTTTTTTTAATGGGTGCGTGCAGGATGTGAAATCTATTCATTGATATCTGTCCATACTGCATATTCATTATCGTTAGGGTCGCAAAAGTGAAAGCGTCGTCCCCCTGGGAAGGGGTATATGGGTTTTATGATTGTGCCGCCGGCAGACTTGATTTTCGCAAGAGTATTTTCCAGCGCGTTACTATAGAAGACAATTAGAGCGCTGCCATTCTTGGTGGAAGCACATAAATCTGATTTAAAAAATCCACCGTCAATGCTTTGGTCTGAGAAAGCAATGTAGTCAGGTCCATAGTCAATAAATGACCACCCAAATGCGGTGTTAAAAAAAGTTTTGGTCTTTTCAATGTCCCTTACAGGAAATTCAACGTAATTAATTTTTCCGTGAATGTTCATTTAATGCACCTTGGAAAAACATAAAGTTAACGTGCGATTGAACCCAGCGCGCAACTTGATATAACTGGGCGTGATTTTCCTGCTTCACACGTCGAGGTTTCACTTGCTATGTTCCATATTGCGCGCTGTTTTTATTGCAGATCAATCATAGTAAGCCGGGGCATGGTTGATCCCGGCATTTTGTTCCAAATCGTGTTGAATCCAGAGTGTTGCGTTATTGTCTTTAAGAAATTGGGCAGTTTCTTCCATGCTTTTGATTGATTGATCTTTGTTGAAGTTGAAACCAGGTACCCGTTTGTTTGTCCAATTGTCGGTATAGTGCACCAAATCGCCAGAAAGAAGCAGGTTGCCTGTCTTGGGGAGCTTTATGAATAAGGCCTGGTGGCCGGGCGTATGACCCACCATGCGCTTTATCACTACGGTACCGTCACCAAATACATCATAATCTCCTTCAAGTGTCTTGACAGGGTTGTTGCGCATGGTTGGATACGTAGTGGGGTCAAAACCATATTTAGCAGGTTCGGGGCCGAAAGCTGCGTCGTATTCTTCCTTCTGCATCAGCAACTTTGCATTGGGGAATAGATTGGCATTGCCTATATGATCGAAATGCATGTGTGAGATGCCCAGATTCTGGATTGACTCCGGGGTATAGCCGATCTCCTTAAGTTGCCCGGCCAGAGTCTTTGGCATCTTTATGACAAAGGTGTTCATCACTGTTTTCCCTTCAGGTGTTTGTGCCAGCGCATCCGGCAGGCCGGCATCCCATATTAACGTCCCCTTTGGGTGCACCACCAGGTAGCATGAGTCGGTCAGGGTTTTGTGCTCTCCCTTGCCAATGCCTGGCTGGAAAACAGATAGGTCTAGTACATCGATTGTGCCACAGTTGAATACATAGAGATGTAATCCGGATGATGGCAATGTTTTCTCTGTTGCGCAGGCGGTTAAGGCCAGGATTAATACAAAAGTGAGGAAGAGGCGAAATAAATTTCCCGGATTTTTCATGATTCGACTATCTCGATAGGTTAAAAAGTGGCGCGTAGTAAAAGGTTGGTACAAGTATAGTTTATTGTTTATTGTCAGTTTCAAGCAGCTTTGTTCTTTCAGCTTCATATTCCTGATACGACATGGGCTTCTCGCCAGGTTTCTGATCCGCGGTAGGATTTAAAATCGCATTTCGCGTTCTTAATCCCTCGTAGATATTGGCATAAGCAGTTTCTTTATTCGCACAAGCGATAATAAAGCCGAGTTGGGCGAATAAAACAATAGCTATAAAGGTACGCATGATGCGTTTCTATTTCAAATCAACTTGTACCTTGATCAGACCTGGTTTCGGATGTTCCGGGCCCGGAATTTTTATTTCAATATTAATGCCGAGCACTTCATCACCTTTTTGCCAGGTTTTTCGATCGAAGCTCACCCAGCGTTTGTAGGCGTAGATATCTTTCTTGAGCGTGACGATAAGGGTGTGTTCCACTTCTTGAGTCAGGGCTGAACCCTTGATAAGTGTAACCACAGGGATGGGTTTTCCAGCAGGGAAAAAAAGAATGAAATCGCCGCTTGCGGGAGTGGTTTTTCCGAATTGGACTACAGGGACAGTTTTAAGCGTTTCAGGTGTGGGCTTTTGAAAGCTGGCACAGCCCCCGAGACCAATTAAAGCCAGCATGACAAATGAAAGCAAAATGCTTTTCATATTATTCTCCATGTTCCAGTTAAGAGTATTTGGTAGTAATCAATTGCAGTAACGCACTGATCCAGCGAGAATAGTGTTGTATTGAGAATGCTGTTGTCAATAAATGAATGATGAATTTTAGTTAATCAAAATTTTTCCGGCAGATCAAGCCCGCTCAGTGTGACAGGTACTTGGTTCGAGAAGAATTTTCATGTGGCGTTTTTCATGAGTGCCCGCTGAATTTCACTTTCTTTGGCTGATGCCAACCGATGCGCCCAGCGGGTTGTTTCAGGCAAACGATATTTGGTTGTGCAGGCCATAACATAGTGAATGGCAGTTTGCAGACTGATTCTATGGCCGGGTGATATATACAGCGGTTTGATGTCAGTACGGGTTCGTAAAACAGCACCGATTGTTTCGCCTTTAATGGTAAGGGCAGACCAGGCGCTACGTTCATTTGGCACTTCGCTGAATTCCCCAATTAAACGAGTTTTGGCAACGCCTATTGCGGGTATGTCGCATAACAGACCCAGATGGCTGGCAATGCCAAATCGACGTGGATGGGCAATGCCCTGGCCATCAACCAGTAGCAGATCAGGCTGAATATTCAGTTTATCAAAAGCTGCCAGTACTGATGGTACTTCCCGAAAAGAAAGCAGACCGGGCACATAAGGGAATTGTGTTGGCAGTCTTGCGATTACATGGTCAACCAGTTTTAATTCGGGGAAACTCAATACGGCAATTGCTGCCCGAGTGATGGTATTGGATGCTTCGAATCCCACATCAATTCCTGCCACATAATGAACCTGGCCAAGCGCATCGGTGGTGATAATTTCGGCGCAGAGCGCTTTCTGTATGGCAATGGCTTCCTGTGGCGTGACACTCCACGGGTGGCGGGCTTGTATTTTCATAAAAGGCATTGTAAGTTGACGCGATGACAGATGTCGATAATGATCCATCCGATTTGGTAGAAACGCATCGCCTGCTTGTTGGCGGACAGGTGCAGGGGGTAGGTTTTCGCCCGTTTGTTTACAGGCTTGCGCATCAATATACTTTATCCGGCTGGATTCGAAATCTCTCCGGACAGGTAGAAATCATGATTCAGGGGCAATCTGAGTCTTTGGCTAAATTTGCCAATCAATTACTTGCAGAAGCCCCGTCTTTAGCCAAAGGGCACATCATTTCCCGAATTGCTTCGTTTGAAACAAAACGGGAAGGGTTTGTCATTTTATCCAGCACAGAGAACGCAGCATCGGATATTCATGTTCCACCAGATTATTTTGTATGTGATGATTGTCTGGATGAACTGCAAGATCCATCTAATCGACGTTATCGTTACCCATTCATAAATTGTACCCAGTGTGGTCCGCGCTATACGTTGATCAGCAGACTGCCTTATGATCGTCCCCATACCACGATGGCCGGGTTTGTGCTTTGCCCTGATTGTCAGGCGGAGTATGAAAATCCGCTGGACAGACGTTTTCATGCGGAACCTGTTGCATGCGCGGTATGTGGGCCGAAACTTGCTTTTCAAGGCTCAGATTCATGGGTGGTCATAGGAAATGACGAAGCCTTGGCGGCGGGTGTGCACATGTTGCGGGAAGGAAAAATTCTTGCTGTAAAAGGGATAGGTGGATATCACCTGATGTGCGATGCTACCAATGAAGAAGCGGTGAGTCGCTTGCGTACCGCCAAACACAGGCCACACAAACCGCTGGCTGTCATGTTTTCCATGGATGACGATTTTTCCCGGTTGCGCAGAGAAGTGGTATTGAATCAATACCAGAAAGAATTCTTATGCGGTCCGATGCGTCCAATTGTTCTGTTGAAAATGCGTGAGGATTCAACTTTACCCGGCGCGATTTTAGCGGGGCTGGATGAGCTGGGGGTGATGTTGCCCTATAGCCCATTGCATCATCTGTTGCTGAAAGATTTTGGTAGGCCCGTGGTAGCGACATCTGCCAATATTAGCGGTGAACCAGTGCTGATAGACAATGCCGAAGCCGCACATCGACTTGCTCATGTGGCAGATGCGTTTTTGCATCACGATCGCCCGATTGCGCGCCCGGCAGATGACCCGGTATTTCGAGAAATAGCAGGAAAAATGCGCCCCTTACGTCTTGGCCGAGGTTGTACGCCATTGGAAATGACGCTCCCCTTTACCTTATCCAAACCAGTGCTGGCTGTAGGTGCGCATATGAAGAACTCCGTGGCACTGGCTTGGGATAACCGAATAGTGATTTCCCCACATATTGGTGATATGGGTACGCTGCGGAGTCTGGTAGTGTTTGCCCAAGTGATAAAGGATCTGCAGGCGCTTTATGGTGTGACTGCTGAAGTGGTGGTATGCGATGCACATCCCGGCTACGCCACCTCAAGATGGGCAAGTAAATGCGGCTTGCCCGTGTTGAAAGTGTTGCATCATCATGCCCATGCTTCAGCGCTAGCCGGTGAGTTTCCATTATCAGAAAAACAACTGATATTTACTTGGGATGGAACTGGGTTGGGTGAAGATGGAGCGTTATGGGGTGGGGAGGCATTGCTTGGTAATCCGGGTAATTGGTATCGTATCGCTACTTTTAAACGATTTTATTTGCCGGGTGGAGAAAAAGCGGGAAGAGAGCCATGGCGCTCAGCGGCTGCAATTTGTTGGGAATCAGGGTTGCCCTGGGAAGGGGCTATAGAAGATTCTGACTTGACTTATCAAGCTTGGAAACGTCGCATCAATAGCCCGAAAACATCCTCAGTTGGCCGATTGTTTGATGCTGCGGCATCGCTTATAGGGCTGGTGCAGACAGCCAGTTTTGAAGGGCAAGGGCCTATGTTGCTTGAAGCGATTGCTGCGCCGTGTGTTGTTCCTGTAAACCTGCCTTTGCACCGTAATGGGGAAGGTATATGGGAATCCGATTGGTCACCTTTGATATCAGTATTAACTGACGAATCATTACCAGTTGCTGAAAGGGCGGGATGTTTTCTTTCGTCCATGGCACATGCTTTGTTAGCGCAGGCAATTTGTGCACGTGAAGAACATGGAATAAAGGTAATAGGCTTGTCCGGGGGGGTATTCCAAAACAAAATACTTTCTGAGCAGGTGGTATTGTTGTTGGAACAAAATAATTTTATTCCAAGACTTGCCGAACGCGTGCCATGTAATGATGCAGGAATTGGTTTTGGGCAAATTATTGATGTGGCGGGAAAGTTATAATTCACGAATTTTACAGAGATAAAAGTCAGGAAAAGTCCAAATTTTTAATCAGGAAGAATGAGCTGCATCAGTATGGGATTAGTTCCAGCGATTTGAAGACCCAGACTGCTGTAGCTAAAACTCAAGAAATATTCACATAACGAATTCAGAAACAAAAACGGCGACCAACTGGCAGCCGTCTTCATTATTCATATCAGTAAATTTTTCGATACACTTTATAAAGTTAACTCAAAAAATTGAGGCAAATCACTTGAATGATGGAAGTGATAACCGTCGTCTTGCTATACTCAATAATCCTAGAAAACCTGCTGCCAGCAGCCATGTTGTTGTCGGCTCTGGAACGGCTGAGACCTGGTTAACGGAAACTTTATCCAAATAAAAATATGCAGGGTCATTGCCGAACTCAAACTTGAGCGCTGTGGCCAAGGAAGTTGCCACGAAGCTATATGTATATTGAGTATAGTCCTGTACCGGCATGTCAATTTGGCTGAACAAAGTCATATTGCCAATATGGCTCGAAAAATGGTTAGGAGCAGAGTTTCCTAACCATTCATCACTGGCGAGCCAGTATGTCAGTGCGTAGGTGCTGCCCATTAAGGTAGCAAAAGTTTGCGACAGAGATCCTCCCCCGGTTTTATTATAAGCACCTAGTGCAGCCGCATAGCTTCCGTTTATTGAGTTAGAATCGATCACGCCCGTCCAGCTGGTATCGCCAGCTTGAGTCCAACCGGTGAAATCTCCGGTTTCAAAATCACCATTCGTGATCAGATCGGCTTGCGCTGAAACCGCGTTGAGGCTCGCGGAAAAAAACAATGCGCAAGTAAAAGCTAGTTGTCTTGTTGTTTTCAAGGTTGTTTCCCATTAAATATCATGTGTAATTTCATGGTAATCAATCAGAACATCCTGCAAGTCAGATTATTGGCTTTAAGCCATCTGCCGGGATGAACATCTGAACCATGTGGGTAGCAACAGCAAGGTTGGCTTGCGCGATCCTCGCTGTTGCTAATAAAACAAGGTTTAACTCGTTTTTCTTCTTGAAACACCAACCAATCCAATTAAACCAGACCCTAACAACCAGGCCGCAGCAGGAACAGGTACAGCGTTAGGTGGTAATGATGCGTTGGTTGAACCGGCAAACCAGCTGCTGGTAACCTGTGGGTCGGCTGTATTCAAACGGATTACATGGGCTGCAAAATCCAGATTGACACCGGAGGAACTGGCTGCAGTGCCGGTTGAAGGATGCACATAATCATAAACGGTGTCACCATTAATGCTGATAATAGAGAACGTTAATGATTCAGCGCCGCTATTTTGAGTAGCTGACAATGTTGAAGTGAATTTGCCGAAACCATCCTGATTTTTATTGGCCGAATAGGTCCAACCGCTAGGGGCTGAAATGTTCGAGCTATAAATGGCTTTGGTGGAATTGAAGCCGAAACTGTCAATAACCCCACCGGCTAGTAACGGTGAGAGTGCTTTTACAGTGAAATCAATGTTGCCACTTACACCTTCTGCAATGGTGACTTTCAGATAATTATTACCATTCGGGAACTGCGTCGTCACATTTGAATTGTCCAGGTAATACGAAACTGAAGCAGCCTGGGCATTCAATGCGAATATCAACCCAATAGAGGCTAATAGTTTAGTGATTGTTTTCATTATGTTAAATTCCTGATTGGGGTTAGTAGTGCTTTTATTGAGGTGAATTGCATGTGTTTCACATGCTATCCCCACTCTTGTGAAGTAAAGCAAATATCATGCCAAATATTATCTATATGATAGTTATGGATAATAAGTAAAATTTAGATGTAAAAGTGTACGTTTATCGACAGGCGCGTCGATTTTTCATTGTGGCAATGTGGATTATTTTAGTTTTGGGGGCTGGCATGCTGTAGTTTGCATAGAGCGCACTCACCAAACCTATTGGCAGGGCACCGAATATTTTCTATTAGCTGCTGTTTAAATAATCCCGCAAATTTGGAAGAAGGGGACTTCCCTGTTATTGACTAACTTATTTGGGGATTCCGGATTTTACTGTGAGTGACTGTTAAATCGCCCAACAGTCAATTTCGTTCAATAATGTGGGTAGAGGTCGGTCCGAGGTTGGAATTGGCTCGCGTCTGCGTGCGGCAGTTGTGTGCCATGAGCCGTCACTCACCACCAAAAAACAAAATGGAATTGAACGACAGCTTTCGATTTTCGCCATGATAATGGAGAGACAGCGCTAATGTCCGCAGTTGGAAGTGCAACGGTCACTCAAAATATTCTCGGCTGGAAATCAGGATTTTCGTTTCGAGCGTCAGCTATTCAAAACACCGATCGGCAGCCCCCGACCCCTTTCAGACCTCTGCGCCATTTTATTTAAGGTCAGCTAAATAGCATAAAACCGCCAGTCAATGAAGAATTAGGTGCAGTTAGACTGAGGGAGCTCAAAAGCTATCCTTTCTGGTGCAGTTAGTTTTCACCTGCACAACAATAAAGCTAGATTCTGGCTTTTGGCATCTTAGAAATCAGCAAATTTTTCACTTAAAGCCTTACGCCGCTTACATTGCCTCTATTCATCTGACCGCCATGCGCTTTTGCATGTTGGTGATTGCCAAGTCCTTGCACCAAGCCAATGGCATCGCGGATATGCGCAAGCAGCTCACGGCGAACGCCACGTCCATCGATTATGCCGCACGTCTGTGGCAGGTATTTCGGGCGGTAATTGCGGGAGCGCTGGACGAACTGAAAATACTGCTCGGGGATATAGTCTCACAGGTCATGGAGACGATTGAACGTCATGTACAAAGCCTCTTTGTGCAAGCACTGCAACTTGATGTCAGAATATTGAGGCTGGAAGCTAGGTAAATCCAGCTTCGTAAGGGTGTTCATGGGTTAAAATGAACTTCGAAACGTTAGTAATAATTACTTGTAAATATTTGCTATGCTGCGCAAATTGCCCGGTCGCTTCATCTATTCGAAGTGAATTAACCGCATGCCGTTCTATTGCCATGCTGTGTGCCTGTTTCTGGCGATAACCGCGTTGACGGCTATTGCGGGTTAATTCCCTGCTAATGGTTGATTCGCTTCGGTCCAGCACGTTGGCTATCTCTCTTTGGTTACGTTCAGCTTTCTTCAAGGCGTAAATCTGGTATTGTTCTTCTTGGGTGGGGTCTGTATAGTTCATCTGTGAAATTTCGACTGGCTGGTCAAAAAGTCTCTCATGCCTGCGAGCCAAATTTCATCCGGCGCTATCATGATTACGCCCACCAGCGATCAAGATTTATATAGCATGCATAATCCTAATTAAACTCACAAGCATTCACCGGATTAAAAATTTTGAGGAAGCTGAATATGTCAAAGGTTGAGAAAATACTACCTCACGACCCAAAGCAAAACCGCATACTTGCAGCGCTTCCCGCAAAGGATTATGAACGTATTTTGCCCGATCTGGAACTTGTCCCGATGCCACTGGGATGGACTATGTCTGAGTCGGGTGATCATGTGAATTTTCTGCATTTCCCGATATCCGGCATTATCTCTCTGATTTATGACTTGGAAGATGGATCTTCTAGTGAAATCGCGCTCGTTGGAAACGAGGGTATGGTCGGTATTTCTATTTTTATGGGGGGTGAAAGTATGCCGAGCAGTACGGTGGTACAAAGCGCTGGCAACGCATATCGGCTCAACAGGAAAATTATGAAACGGGAGTTCGCCCTGGGTGGTGAGCTACAACACTTTGCACTGCTTTACACGCAGGCACTAATTAGCCAAACATCTCAAACTGCGGTGTGCAACCAACACCACTCACTGGATCAGCAACTTTGCCGCTGGCTGTTGATGAGCTTAGATCGATTGCACGAGAATAAACTGGTGATAACGCAAGAGTTGATTGCGAACTTGTTGGGTGTGCGCCGTGAGAGCATAACCGAAACTGCTGGAAAATTGCAAAAAGACGGATTGATAACATACTCTCGTGGCCTTATTAACGTGCTGCATCGCCCAAAACTTGAAAAGAGAGTGTGCGAGTGCTACGAGGTAGTTACAAAAGAGTATGGCCGTTTACTCCCGCCCCCACGATCCTCAAAGTAGGGCAGCATCTCATGATTGACTGCTTAGGGTTGTAAATCAGCGCGGTCTTTTACTACCTGTTTTACGCCAAGCGTTATTGCAGGGGTTTTAAGCGGTTTTTCCAGCGTGCTGTTTTTCTAGAAAAGTGAAAAGCATACATGCAGATTCACGCTTTGGCAGTCACTAGCCTGTTCAGGGTCGCATCGGCCACACAGCAATTCATTCTCATGCTATAGGCATAAATACATAGCAATTATGGCGGAGATGATGTTGATTAATGCCTGTCAATGGACCAATCGAAGCCGGTGTAAAGCTGGTGCTGCAATCGATACAGAAAACTCACGAACAATCTAAATCTAATCATGACTGTCTTTAAAGCAGCAAGCTGGCTGGCGGTGCTTTTCGCAATAGCGCAAACTACACTAATAATTTCAGTTTAGGGGGCTTTCAGCACTGCAATAAAGCGGAATTACTATGCGAATGCATATCCCGATTTCGTCTTTTTAGCGTGGTACATCGCTTTGTCCGCTCTCTTGATCAAACTTTCCGCTGTGGTACCGTCTTTCGGAAAAATCGAGATCCCGATACTAGTGCTGATGGTGAGGTCAGGTACGCCGACGTCACATGGCACTTGAATCGCCTTGAGTATATTTTGCGCGATCATAGTGATGTCTCGTTCGTCCCGAACTTCCATTAGCAGATACAAAAATTCATCGCCGCCGTGGCGGCTGACAGTGTCGTCCTCACGCGTATTTTCCTTGAGCCGTTGCGAAATAGTCCGTAATACGCTGTCGCCAACGTCATGTCCATACGTATCATTAATGTTTTTGAAATCGTTCAGATCCATGAACATGACTGCCAGTATCCAGTTATGCCGTTTTGCCTGCGCTAAACCATGTTCTAGCCGATCATTAAACAGCACTCGGTTCGGGAGGCCAGTTAAAGGATCATGAAAGGAGGCATGGCGAGCAGCTTCTTCCTGCTTTTCAGCAGCGGCCAATTGATGCTCTAGCAAGTGTCGCTCCTTAACCTCTTTTTCTAATGCCTGATTCACGACCGACAACTTATCGGCAGCATCTTGGACTTTGGTTTCAACTGTCTCGCTATTTTGAATGGCGTTTTCAACCTCGGGCAGCGAGTCTCGAACTGCAAGCTTTTGCTTGAGAACCGTATTGACCGATGACAGCTCTTCGGCGGCTTCTTCCACCATATCTTTGACGTGCTCGCTTTGAGCTAGAACTTTGGTCAAGGACTTGACTGGCTTGGTTCCTTTCGGAAGTTTGCTTTTCGGATCTGTTTTCATATTGATGTATTGTCAGATAAACTACAATTTATACACCTTATAATATCAAATATGAAACTATTTTTAAGGTCTATTTTTTTTACCCCCCGGCCCATTGGAATGCAAGTTTCGTGAACGCGCTCTGTGTTATTGCGAACGTTCGGGTGAGAGTATCAAGCGCGCAGGAGCGGATGCATAGGGTGCACTCTTAGGGGGCACTTTGATGTTATATTTTGCTCTTCAACATGTCCTTTAGCCCACGTAGATATTGTTATCCAAGTCAACCCCCATGCAAAGTTGGATCGAAATATTTTCCTAATTTAAGCACACCGAAGGCGACATGAATCAGCTTGCGCATCATGGCCCCGATGATGAGCTTGGGAGCTTTACCGGAGGCTGCAAGTCGTTCGCGGAAACGTTTACCCCATGCTGTGTTGTAAAGAGTAACCATGGCAGGCATATAAAGCGCTTTGAGGAGGAATGAGTGGCCGATTTTGGAAAGACGAGGTTTTCCTTTGACACTACTTCCGGACTCATGCTGGCGCGGATCGAGTCCGGCAAATGCCACAGCCT
>JAYVLG010000042.1:0-104047 GCA_043759595.1 Sulfurirhabdus sp.
CCGCGGTTCACCAATTTCGCCGAAAGCCGACGATGGAAAAAATGCGCGAATTGGTGAATGGCTCCTATACGGTGCCAGCACCTACAGGCAGTCGTGTGCCATTAGCCGTCACTCAACACCAAAAAACAAAATGGAATTGAACGGCAGCTTTCGATTTTGGCCATGATAAAGGGGAGACAGCGCTAATGTCCGCAGTTGGAAGTGCAACGGTCACTCAAAATCTTCTCGGCAGGAAATCAGGATTTTCGTTTCGAGCGTCCGCTTTTCAAAATTCTGGCCGGCAGCCCCCGACCCAGAAGCGACTGTCACCATCTCGTAGTCGAAGGTCTGCAATTCGCTCGATTACGGCCACCCCGTTTGTTTAATTATCTCCTACCTTTTCCACCTATATGCGCCTTTATTGATATGCAATATAATTACATCATATGCGGACTGTGAAATTTATGGAGTTGCTATGAATCAACAAATTCCCAAAAAACAGCGCGTCTTAATTATTAACAATAGTACTGACCGGTGGGTCCGTATAATAACTTAGGCATACACAATGCTCGATATCGCGATATTAATTCTCTTTTGTGTCATGGCATACCGTATAGCCACAGTGATTAATCGTGAGTCCCCAATATTGCGGGAGTTTAAGCAACCACGGACACTTGCCCTGGTGGTAATCCGTGACTACTTGAGGACCAGATAGATGATTGAATCAGCTCTGTTTGAGTCAGCAGTCAGGGTTATTGATCGATTTATTGAGCTGCTGAAGTATCGACAGACCAAACGGAAGGAGTTTTTTCTCGAAATTATTGAGCCCCTTTTCAACGATCTAATGGTGATGCACACCGATTACATTACAATGTTCGATGATTGCAGATCTCAATTGTTTAGCAATGCCCCATTATCAGAAGTAGCGGAGGAGCTTCGCAAACGGAGATCGACTTACGAGGGGCTCAGGGTAAAGGCACAGGCTATTACTGAATCGCTAAGAACAGCGGATGTTGATCCCGAGATTAAAAGGTTCTTAATGGTTGCGGCATTTCACATTCCGACTGGCGAGATTAGTGAGGTGAGCACAGTGACTACCGCTACTAGTATTCTAAGGAGACTTTACACCGCCTCCGAACTCATGGACGTGCCAATACTTGAAGGCAGAGCACCAGTAGGAGATCGTAAAGATATTCTGAATATGGTCATCGACACATCTAACAATATTCGACAGCGATGGGCAGTTATTTGTGAAACGTACATAAGGGCAAAGATTTGGTCACTGAAGTAATGCATTCCATTTAACCAAAGATGCCCGCAATCGAGAGGGTGTGGAATTTCCCTATCATTCATTCTCCAAATGACCGTAGTTCGCTACATTGCCGTCCTTGAAGCAATGTGGATCGAACGGCTGTTCCTGGCACACAGTGAATGTAGCACCTTGCGAATTGCCTGCCGTAAAGCCGTCATTCCCCGGCGCCAATTTTCTAGTCTCGCTGACCGGCTCCTTTGGCCGAAAACGAGACGGTCAGGGTGCAAGCACTGACCTTCCGCTTGGAGTCGCAAACGTCAGTTCGCCTTTTCAGCTAAATATTAAGTTGCATTTGCGGGAATGCTGCCAGACAAAACGATCCCACACAGAAAAATCCTAAATTCTGAAGACTTTCACCTTCATTGCTTTCTGCAATCAAATACCTTCACTAATGTCATCGTTTATGACAATACTTAACAAATCTGGCAGAATCTCATAAAACAAGAAGCACATAACGATAGGTAACGATGATTGACCACCTTATTTCAGGCTCAATGATTCACCATAAATTTTAAATGGAGGAAGCGTGACTGCGCAAAAAGATAGCAAACCCAGCTTACTGATCGTTGATGATGATCCGATGATCACTGACACGCTTAACTTCGTGCTGTCAAAAGATTTCACAGTGCATGTTGCTGAATCCAGGCTCCAGGTCAAAAGCTTGCTGGTACAACTGGATGAACCGCCACAGCTAGCTTTAGTAGATTTAGGTCTTCCACCAAAACCGCACCGCCCGGACGAGGGCTTTCAGCTTATCAGTGAATTGCTGGGTCATTTTGCAGGCATCAAGATTCTGGTGCTTTCCGGCCAGAACGATGAAGCCAACGCTCGTCATGCGCGCGCTTTAGGGGCAATTGAGTTTATTTCGAAGCCTTGTGAACCGGAGCAGTTAAAATCTTTGTTATTCAATGCACTGATGATTCAGGATGTTGAACTGACAGCCGAAGCAGCGCCTAGTGAAAATTCCTGCGGCCTGATTGGTGAAAGTTTTCCGATGGATAAATTGCGTCAGCAAATCAGGCAATATGCCGATGCGCCCTTCCCGGTTCTGATTGAGGGCGAATCCGGTAGCGGTAAGGAACTGGTTGCGGCTTGCCTGCATCGTTTGAGTAATCGCGCGCAAAAGCCCTATCTCGCACTCAACTGCGCGGCTATCTCGCCTACATTGGTAGAGCCGACGCTCTTTGGCTATAGCAAAGGTGCCTTTACCGGGGCTACCACTTCTCGTTCCGGTTATTTTGAAGATGCACGTGAAGGCACGCTATTTCTGGATGAAATTGGTGAATTGCCTATTGAACTCCAGGCCAAACTGCTGCGTGTGTTGGAAAACGGTGAGTTTCAGCGCGTTGGTGAAACCCAGACGCGCGTCAGTAATGCCCGTGTGGTAGCGGCCACCAACCGTGATTTGCGACAGGAAATTAAAGCCGGGCGTTTCCGTGGTGATCTTTATCACAGGATCAGCGTTTTTGGTGTGGCCATGCCGCCATTACGTGATCTGGGGGATGACAAGATAACGTTGCTTGACCATTACCGCGCATTTTATGCGAAAGAAAGCAAATCGGTCCCTTTTGAACTGGATAAGCAAGCCGTTCAAATCTGGTCGGATTACCACTTTCCTGGCAATGTCCGCGAATTGCGCAACATTGTGATTCGCCTCACCACCAAATGTGCCGGACAAAAAGTCAGCCGTGAGCAACTCGAATCCGAGCTGGATACTGATATTGCTTATCAGCCAGACATGCCGATGCCCAGTGACGCCAAGGCACTCTATGAGCTGGCAAAAAAACACATGCAGTCTCAAAACAATTTTGATCTGGACCAGACAATGAAGCAGTGGGAACAAAGTTACGTGGAAGTGGCGCTCAACATGACTCACGGCAATTTGAGCCAGGCCGCGAAACTGCTCGGGATTAACCGCACCACTTTATATAGCCGGATGCAAACGTATTCGATTAGCGCAGAATAATTTTCTACAGGCAGAGACTGTTATTTATCAATGTATTTCACTCACTTCGGCCTGACACAACCCCCCTTCAAGATCACGCCGAACACGGCATTCTTTTATGGGGGTGGCAATCGCGGTGCCGTTCTGGACGCGCTGATCTATGCGCTCAGCCAGGGTGAAGGCATCATCAAAATCACGGGGGAGGTTGGCAGCGGCAAGACCATGCTTTGCCGCATGCTGGCGGCCAGACTACCCCAGGAAATCGAAACCATCTACCTGGCCAATCCGAGCATTTCGCCAGAAGATGTGCTTCATGCGATTGTTTTTGAATTGCAGCTCCCGGTTCCAACTGGCGCTACCCGCCAGGAAATCACCCACATTCTTCATGACTATCTGCTTGAGCGCCATAATAAGGGAAAGCAGGTTGTAGTGCTGGTAGAAGAGGCGCAAGGTATGCCTCTGGCAACATTGGAGGAAATCCGGCTGCTCTCCAACCTTGAAACCGAACAGGCGAAATTACTGCAGATTGTTTTATTTGGCCAGCCCGAGCTGAATGAAAGCCTTAATCTGCAAAGCATGCGCCAGCTTAAAGAGCGAATAACCCACAGCTTCCCTCTTGGGCCACTGACACCGACAGAAACCAAAGAGTACCTGTCATTCCGCTTGCGCGCAGCCGGATATCATGGACCCGACCTGTTTGGTCCTACCGTGGTGAATTTCATCGCCAAACATGCAATGGGACTTACACGGCGCATCAATATTATTGCTGACAAGACGCTGCTTGCCGCCTACTCCGAGGGAACACACAACATCACCCTGAAGCACGCCAGAGCCGCAGTAAATGACAGTGAGTTCGGCAAACTACCCTACCAGTTTCCTTGGCGAATGGCCGCAATGATCGTTTTGTCGATCATTGCTACCCTGGGCCTGGGTTATGCACTCAAAACATATCAACCCACCCCATCAGCAGCTGTCCCGTCTGTTACCCCTTCACCAAAACCACCTGCTGCCAATGCGGCTCAGCCTCCCCAATCGCCAAATACGGCAAATGAAAAAGTAACAGCCAGCCCACCACCGGCCACTTCAGATATCCTTGAAGCGCGCATCGCTGCAACCATTCCCTGGTTGACTCAACAAAAACCTGATGCTCTCGCCATTCAGCTGATTGGATCAAACAATCCTGAAATGCTTAAAACGTATCTCCATGACATCAGACAGCTAATTGAAATAGATCATGTTTTTGTGTACCGTACCATTGCGCGGGGCAAACCTTCTTTCACGATAATATATGGCAACTTTGCTTCAAAAAGAGAGGCTGCAGAAGCATTGGCAAACTTGCCTGCCAAGATTAAGCAAAACCGGCCAATTTTGAGAACAGTCAAAGGGATTCGTGCTGAACTGGGCCAGAAATGATTTCATGAGAACATGGTATGATAATGCCGCACAGATAAAGGCTATATAGTTTTCATCCGGAAACATCTGTTTTCCCCCTCCTTTTTGATGGGGGAGGGCTAGGATGAGGGTGTTAATACCTTGAAATTTAACCCCTCTCCCCAACCCACAAGGGAAGAGGGAGTTACAGCGTTTCCGGATGAACTATATAATGAGTGGAGATTAATCAACAATGGGAACGGCCATGCTTCATCGTACTAACAAAGGTTGCAGTCATGAATAAGTTTTTTCTGGCTGCCAGCCTGACCATTCTGACCGGTTGTGCGCATCAAGCAAACATCCCCTTGTCTGAAGGACATATCAGTTCGCCGAAAGAAATACCTAAATCCAGTGAAATTCCTCCACTGGTCACGGTTCCCACTTACGTTCCGGCACCCAGGCCCACAGCAAAACCACAAACATACAGTGTTGTTGTGAACGAAGTGCCTGCCAAAGAACTGCTTTTTGCCTTGGCGCGGGACACTAAAGTTAACGTTGATATTCATCCCGGTATACAGGGCTTGGTCACGTTGAACGCCATTAACGAAACGTTACCTGCCATTCTTGATCGCGTTTCGAAACAAGTGAATATCCGCTACAAGCTGGAAGGAAATACTCTCATCGTTACACCAGATACGCCCTATATTAAAACTTACCGCATTGATTACGTTAATATCGACCGCAGCACTGATTCTTCAATCGGGGTTTCTACTCAGGTAGCCACTACAGGTTCTGCGATTGCTGCAGGTGGTGCCGCCTCTTCGCAGAGCGGGGCATCGGGCAACAACTCTAATCTGATTGTCAAAACCCAATCCAAGAACAATTTCTGGGAAATTCTGGGTGAAAATATCAGGCATATTCTGAGTGCAACCAAATCCGCGAATCAAAGCGCGGAAGAAAAATCATTACGACAAGAAACAGCAAGGGCTTCTCGCGAAGAACGCTTGCAGCAGGCTGAGGCCGTTGCCCGTGCTGGCAGTGGCGCAACAACCCTTTTTGCGACCGCATTTGGCAATCAGTCAAATACAACTCCCGGGGAATCAAGGGACGATGCCATTATCAATCCGGTCGCAGGCACTGTCACCGTTTTTGGAACGGAACGCCAGCAAGAGCTGATTGCGCAATTTCTGAACAGCACCCAAAATGCGATACAGCGTCAGGTCCTGATTGAAGCTACCATCGTTGAAGTAAGCTTGAACGATCAATACCGAACCGGCGTAGACTGGAGCCGCGTGGCCAGCGGTACAGGCTTTTCAATCAAGACTAACCTGGGGGGAAAGAGCAATTTGGCCAATACGCTTTCTTCTTTTCTGACAGGTACATACAGCAACAAATCTTCCGGTTTCGGTGTGACCATCGATATGCTGGAGTCTTTCGGCAAAACACGTGTACTATCCAGCCCAAAAATCATGGCACTGAATAACCAGACCGCACTGCTCAAAGTGGTTAACAACACAGTTTATTTCACTGTTGATGTCCAGCAAGGCTCTACCTCATCCACTACCGGCCTTGTCGTTCAACCCACTTACACGTCTACGCCACATACTGTGCCGGTTGGCATAGTGCTGAGCGTCACACCGCAAATCAACGAAAACGATGTGGTATCCCTCACGGTTCGTCCCACGATTTCCCGCATCACTGGATTCAAAGATGATCCCAATCCGGCTTTAGGCTCCGGAAGCAGCAGAATTCCAAATCAGGTTCCAGAAATTCAGGTACGTGAAATGGAGTCTGTGCTGCAAATCAGCAGTGGTCAGACGGTGATTCTGGGCGGGTTGATGCAGGATGATATTTCTCGCAACCGGGATGGCATACCTGAATTATCCCGTCTGGACGGTATCGGCAGTCTGTTTGGCCAGCGTGAAGAAAAAACCAGTCAGACCGAACTGGTTATTTTCCTGCGCCCTACGGTGATTACCAACCCTACTTTGGAAAGTGACGAGCTTAAATTTTATCAGCGGTTTCTTCCTGGTCAGCGAGCAGTTGGCACAAACCCATGAGTCTGTTAATGCAAGCCTTGAAGAAGGCAGAGCAAAATAAACAAGGGGGAGAAAATACCCCGCCTGATGCAGTCAGCACTTCCACGCTGACGCTGGAAAGCCTGCAGGATGAGGCCCCAGGCAACCCTGCCTACACTGACAACTATCGGTCTGCTGGTCGTGATCCAAAATCCAGCCCAGCCGCCAACCTGTTTGCGGCCAAGCAACACAAACGGATTTCTCCGTTTGCCATTGTGGCCAGTATTGGTGTGCTCATTCTTGCTGGCTGGGGAGCGTATGTGTATTACCAGCTCATCACTCCTCCGCCATTTGTGCCTGCCAGCCGTATTGCAGAAGCTGAGAAAGTGCCGACTGACACCAAAATCGCTGAAAACAATATCGCCCCACAACCCGAAACTTCAGCTCCAGCAGCACAAACGGAACTTGCCAAAAACAATCTGCAAGGCACTTCTCAAAGCGTTGCTGAAACCTATCATCCAATGGCCAAACCAGATCGTCAGGAAACCCGCCAACCCTACGAGACTAAAATCCAGTTCAAAAGAGAAACAGCACCCACAGCCATTTCACCCACTCTAGCCAATGCCTATCAAGCATTCAAAGAAAATCATCTGGACAGTGCGCAAACACAATATCAACGACTACTCGTTGCAGAACCTAACAATATTGATGCTCTACTCGGTCTGGCTGCCATTTCAGCTCAACAGGGAAAAGCCGATCAATCTGCCAAATACCTTATGCGCGTATTGGAGCTGGATCCGAAAAATGCGGCAGCGCAAGCCGGGTTGATCAGTTTCATGGGCAATTCTGATCCATCAGCCAGTGAAATGCGCTTAAAACAACTGATCCAGAATCAGCCCGCGGCCTTTCTGTTTTTCAATCTGGGAAACCTGTATGCCAGCCAGTCACAATGGGCTGCAGCCGAACAGGCTTACTTTCAGGCTTATCAAATGGAGCTTGGCAATCCAGACTACGCTTACAATCTGGCCGTCAGTCTGGAACACTTGCAGCAATCCAGACAAGCTTTAGCCTATTACCAGCAAGCACTTCGTCTGATCCAGAAAAGCGGCTATGCCAATTTCGATAGAACCTTGTTACTGACACGTATCAACCAGCTCACTACTCCCGAGCAGACTGGAACTACAAAATAAATATGGCAGAGCATCGTAAAAAACTCAGGCTTGGTGAATTATTGGTTGACCAGGGTTTAGTGACTCAGGACCAGGTTCGCATTGCGCTAATAGAACAAAAGCAGAGCAACCTGCCTATTGGACGACAGCTTGTCAGACTGGGTTTTGTCACCGAAGCGGTCATTCGCGATCTGCTCGCTCACACCATAGGACAAGAGAGCATTGATCTTTCAAAGGTAGTGGCCGATGCGGATGCCCTGCGCATGGTGCCAAAAGAGTTTGCCCGCCACAATAATCTGCTGCCGATTGCTTATGACAGCCAAAACAAAACGCTCATTGTTGCGATTACGGACATGTTTAACGTGGTGGCACTGGACCAGTTGCGTGCAACACTTGGCGGCCAGATTGATATTAAAACAGTGGTTGCCGGTGAAGCACAACTGGAAGAATATGCAGACCATTTTTATGGCTTCGAGCTTTCCGTAGATGGCATCTTGCGTGAAATTGAAACAGGAGAGATCGACTACCAAAGTTTGCAGATCGGCACAGGAGAATACACCCAACCTGTTGTCAGACTGGTGGGGGCGCTGCTTGTAGATGCGGTCAAGCGCGGTTCGTCAGACATCCATTTTGAACCGGAACATGCATTTTTGCGCATACGCTACCGTATCGACGGTGTGCTGGAACAAGTACGCAGCCTGCACAAAACCTATTGGCCTGGCATTGCCGTGCGCCTCAAGGTTATCAGCGGCATGAATATAGCTGAAACGCGGGCACCACAGGACGGCCGGCTTTCACTGAATCTGAATGGCCGCTCCATTGATTTTCGTGTCTCCTGCCAGCCAACTATCCATGGCGAAAATATTGTACTGCGCGTACTGGATCGGGAGAAATCCATCATTCCGCTGGATCACATGGGTCTGTCACCCGAAGCACTGGAAACATTGGCCTTGATGATGGCCAGACCGGATGGCATTGTGATTGTTACGGGTCCGACGGGCAGCGGAAAAACAACCACGCTGTATTCCCTGCTCAGCCATATCAATAATGAGTCAGTAAATATCATGACCCTGGAGGACCCGGTTGAGTACCCCGTGACCTTAATGCGCCAGACATCAGTGAATGATGCCGTCAAAATGGATTTTGCGAACGGCATTCGCTCCATCATGCGCCAAGACCCTGACATTATTCTGGTTGGCGAAGTCCGCGACCACGAAACTGCTGAAATGGCGTTTCGGGCTGCCATGACAGGCCACCAGGTGTTTACCACACTTCATACGAATTCAGCATTGGGCGCCTTTCCCCGCCTGCTGGATATCGGCATTTTACCGGATATCATGTCCGGCAATATCATTGGTGTCATTGCGCAACGACTGGTACGTGTGCTTTGCCCGCATTGCAAAGAGAGCTACCACCCGGATCAGGATGAATCTGCAATCCTCGGTGTCCTGGCAGAAGATAATGTCACGATTTATAAGCCGGTTGGCTGCTCGCGCTGCAACTCCAAAGGTTACAGAGGCCGCAGAGCCTTAATGGAGTTATTGCGTATCGACAGTGATCTGGACGGACTCATTGCCCAGCGAGCCTCTGCTCAAACACTCAAAAATACCGCCCTGGAAAAAGGCTTTAAAACGCTCGCAGATGATGGCATACGTCGTGTACTGGAAGGCGAAACCAGTCTGGCTGAAGTTTCCCGTGTGATTGATCTGACCGGACGAGTTAGATAACGCGGAATCCCCATGCCAACATACCAATATAAAGCGGTTAACAAAACCGGCCAGCCAGCCAGGGGAAACCTGGATGCGGCAAACGATATTGAGCTTGAGTTGCGCCTCAAAAGGATGGGACTGGACCTCATCACTTATCATGAAACGACGAATCAGTTATCCCGCTGGCGCGGAAAAATAACACGACAGGATCTGATTAATTTCTGTTTCCATATGGAACAGATTTGCCGCAGCGGCGTGCCCTTTCTTGAAGGCTTGAAAGACTTGCGCGATGGCGCAGAAAATCCGGCTTTCCGCGAAATCATATCTTCCATGCTGGAAGATATGGAAGGTGGAAAAATGCTTTCTCAAGTTCTGGAAAACCACCCTGCCATTTTTGATAGTGTATTTTCAAATCTTGTACGGGCCGGCGAACAAACCGGTAAATTAGCCGAGATATTTGAAAGCCTGGCGGCCTCCATCAAATGGCAAGATGAATTAATCGCCCAGACACGGAGTTTGCTGATTTACCCGACAATGGTTTTAACTGTTGTCAGCGCGGTTATTCTCTTTTTACTTGTGTATTTAGTGCCGCAACTCGTTTCATTACTCAAAAACATGGGAATTGAACTCCCTTTGCAAACCAGAGTACTGATCTTTTTATCGGATGCAGTCTCACATTACTGGCCCATCATTTTTGGTTTACCGATTCTGGCAGGTATTTTCATTGCTGCCACCATCAGCCGAAACGATAAAGCACGCTACCTGTTTGATCATGTCAAACTGAATCTGCCCTTTACCGGTCCTATACTTAAAAAAATCATCGTGGCGCGTTTTGCCAATTTTTTTGCATTAATGTATCAATCCGGCATCTCGGTTCTGGATGCGTTGAAAACCTGCGAGGGAATCGTCAATAACCGAGTCATCGCTGACGCATTACAAAGAGCCGGGCAGCAAATCAACGCAGGAGAAGGGCTAACTGAAAGCTTCCGCAATCTGGGTGTATTTCCGCCTCTGGTCTTACGCATGCTGGGTGTGGGCGAAAAAACCGGGGCACTGGACAATGCCTTGCTTAATATCAGCTATTTTTACAACCGTGAAGTCAAAGAATCAATCGAAAAATTACTTAAAATGCTCGAACCGGCATTGACTGTTTTTTTGGGGATCATCATGGGATTGATCATGTATTCAGTTTTAATGCCCGTGTATGACATATTGGGCAAAATCAAGTTTTGAACTTGATCAGACTAGGCACCGATAAAAAACCTGCAACCATCACATAATTTATGTTCGCTAAACTCTTACTTTACGTTTCCGCACAACAGGCAACTGCCGCACACTGGCGTTCTGGAAAACTCTTGTTTTGTCAGGGTTTTACCAATGACGAGAAAGGCTGGGCCAGTTTCAACAACCTGTTAGCATCCTATTCCGACACTCCGGTTTACCTGCTGGTTGATGCGGTTGAAGAAGACTATCGTAGCGATACGCTACCTCATACCATCGGTGGCACACGCCAGGAAATGCTGGCGCGAAAATTAAAACAGATTTATCGCAACACGCCTTTTACCATGGCCTGGTTGCAAGGACGGGAAACTGAAAAAAGAAGGGATGACCGTTTTCTGTTTGCCGCCATGACCAATCCTGACCTGTTGACCCCCTGGCTGGAAGTACTGCAACATCATCAGTCACCCATAGCAGGCGTCTATCTGCTGCCCATGGTCAGCCAATCGTTATTGGCAAAGTTACAGATTCAGGCACCTACTTTGCTGCTTGTTTCAGAACATAGCGCAGGTTTGAGGCAAAGTTTCTTCCAGAATCAACAACTTAAAGTCAGTCGCCTTACTCCCTTGCAGCCCGCAACAGATGGTCCTGCTGGACAGACAGACATTACAGAAAACCGATTTATCCATTACACGGAAGAAATTGAAAAAACCCGTTTTTTTCTGAATAGCCAGCGACTCCTTACCCGTGACGAGAAGCTGTTTATCTGTGTACTCGACCAGGAAAATACCCTGGAAGCACTTTGCCATTCTCTCAATACTGACGCAGCTTTACAGTGTCTGCATTTAAGCCAGGCCGATATTTTTAATCGTCTGGGCATTTCCCCCAGCGAACTCAAACCCTCATGCATCAATGTTCCGCATTTGGTCACACTGGGCAATACACCGCCCGCTATCAGCCTTGCACCGCCAGCATTGACACGCGGTTTTGCCCAATACCGGGCAAGGTTTGGACTTTATGGTCTGGGCATCGCTATTACGCTGATTTCAGCCATCTGGAGTGGCAGCAATCTTTACTATCAAAATCGCTATGAAAAACAGACACAGATTTTAACCACACAAACCAGGCAGCAGGAAGCACTCTATCAGGAAGTTGCAAAGCAGTTCCCCGCGTCACCCGTTTCTGCTGAAAACCTGTTAAAAGCAGTAGAAATCGCCAAAAAAATCCAAAACAACAGCCACAACCCGTCATTATTGATGGAGATAGTGAGCCATGCACTGGATGCCAATTCGTCGATTACGCCAAACCGCATTAAATGGAAAGTCAGCCAGCAAACATCAGATCAGGAAGATGGCGCCTCATCGCTACAACAAGCTCCTCAAAGCGCCAACCCACCCCCCGGAGTCACAACAGACAAATGGCAACTGGGCTATGTCGATGGTGAAGTTAAACCCTTTAACGGAGATTACCGCGCTGCCATAACGCTTATCAATCATTTTGCAGACAGCATCCGGCAAGATAAGCATGTGGAATCTGTCAGCCTTCTGAAGTTACCCCTGGATGTCAATTCTGCCAGCGGTCTGAGTGGCACCACCATGGAAAAAACCGCACAGACTACCGTCGCACAATTCAAGCTGAAAATCTTGCTGAAGCAGGGAACAGGAAAGCGTATGGAGCGAACCAAATGATTACCCTGCAAGATATACGCGTACTACAGATCCCCTTAATGGTCCTCGCGGTCATCACGGCTTTCAGCACCGCTGGCATATTGGTTTCCCGCAGTAATATGCAACAGGCTGAAGCCACACTGCAAAACCAGCAAACCACTTTGAATCAAGCGCAACAACGCTACAGACTGTCTGGCGAAGAAAAAGAAATCATCATTCGACATCTGCCCACCTACAAAGAACTGGAAAAAAATGGGTTCATCGGCGCAGAGCAACGCATAAACTGGCTGGATGCACTGCGCACAACCAATCAGGCGCAACAGATGTTCGGTGTAGAATATCAAATTGCAGCACAACAACCTTACCCAACAGGTGCAGGCATGGAGAGCGGCCAATTCCAGCTGAGGCAATCACCTATGAAACTCACATTCAAGCTGTTACACGAAGGCGACTTGATGCGTTTTTTCACAACCCTTGCCCAACTGAAAGTGGGCATGTTCACCCTCGAAGAGTGTGTGCTGCAACGTGCCGGGAGCAATATCCCCACTATTCGCTACCAGCCCACTTTACAGGCTGATTGTCAGCTTGACTGGTGGACGATTACCCCCAAAGAGTCACAGGGGAATAAACCATGAAATTTTTCCTTGGCATGTTACTGATTGCGCTAACTTACAACACGGTTCAAGCGGATACGGCATTGGGCCGCCTTTTCTTCACCCCATCCCAACGGGATGCACTGGATAAAGCCCGCCAACAAAACCTCAACATGGAAACGGCAAACAATACCACCGAAGACAGCATCACCCTTAACGGAGTAGTTAAGCGCAGTGATGGCCGTCACACAGTCTGGATAAACAGCAAAGCCTTTGAAGAAGGCATCAAAATCAACCGCGACAGCAAATCCGGCAATTACAACGTGCAATTGCCTTACTCAGAACAAAATGTCCGGTTAAAAGTGGGGCAAAGACTGGATTCCGTCAGTGGCAAAATTGAAGAGGCTTACCATGAGAAGGCCGCTTCAAATCCAGCAAAACCAGTTACCCCCATACTGCCAAAGCAAACAAAACCCTTGCCATCATCCAAGGCTGAAAATGACGATACGCCTGATGAAACCACACGATAGATTTACTGATTTGGTTACATGACAGGTCCTTCGATACTTCCTCAAAATCAGAACAGGCTGCGCACACAAAATGGGCAGGCAATGATGATTTTGCTGATTCTGATGGTGTCAGGTGCGCTCACGCTCTTTTTATACAGTGCAAATAGCAACAAGCTGCGCATAGAACGCGATAAAAAAACAGATGCCGCACTGGCACAAGCGAAAGAAGCATTGATAGGTTATGCTGCAATTTATAGAGAAAGCCACCCAAACCAAGTATATGGTTATTTGCCATGTCCCGATCCTGGATTGGGTCCCCTTGTAGAAGGAACCGCTGCTGGTTCATGCAGTTCGAAAAACGTCACTGTGATTGGCAGGCTGCCTTGGAAAACTTTGAATCTGCCATCTCTTCGGGATGGGAATGGAGAGTGTCTCTGGTATGCCGTATCTGGCAACTTCAAGAACAACACCAATACTGACATGATGAGTTGGGATACCAATGGACTGATTCAAATTTATGCTTCGGATGGAACCACCTTGATAGCTGGAAACACGCTACCTGATAATGCAGCGGCTGTCATTTTCTCCCCTGGCCTGAGGATTGCGGGTCAAGACCGAACCCCTAATGGAAACACGCCTGAGTGTGGCGGAAATAATACCCCAGCTAACTATCTGGATACTGATACAGTTAGCGGGATCAGCAACTCATTAGTTAATCCGATAGCAAATGGCATTTCAAAAATGATGACTGCCGCTTTTTTTTCCAATTCAAGCGGAAACACTTCCGTCAACGATAAACTCGCTTACATTACACCAAACGAAATTTTTGCCAGACACATCGTAAAACGTACTGATTTTTCTGATTACCTATCCAATCCAAACACACCCTATAGTTTACTCAGACAAGTAGCCACTTGCCTGGCTAATCCAGCCTTACCATGGGCTGTGCCAAAATCCCTTGCAAACTACGGCAATAACAACCTTTACGCAGGAACCCCTTCAACCTACGCAGGCAGAGCCCCCTACAATCAAGTACAAGCCTGCATAAATAGCAATATCCCCAATGATCAGTGGTGGCAAAACTGGAAAGATAATATTTTTTACGAAGTATCAAAGGCATCCAAGGCAGGAAACGCTTGTACGAGTTCTGCTGACTGCCTGACAGTCAATGGTGGTTTATATGCTGCAGTTGTTATCTTCAGTGGTAAAAAACTGGATGCGTTAAACCAGCTTCGCAACATCAATAATGACAAGGCAAATTTTGCGAACTACTTGGAAGATGATAATTTAACTACCTTTAACAACAACACGGGGCAAGGCAGCATCAAGTTTAATGCCTCTACCCCCACCTTCAATGATACCGTTATATGCATAAATCAGAGCTTTACGGTAGTACCGAATTGCAATGCCCCATGACAAAGCGACCAATTAAAAATATTCATGGCTTCACTCTCATTGAAATGGCTATCACTTTGCTGATTGTCACGCTTTTATTGGGTGGTTTACTCATGCCACTTGCTGCACAAGTAGAACAAAGAAAAATAGCAGAAACACAAAAAGCATTAGATGAAATCAAAGAAGCTATTATTGGTTTCACCATAGTCAACGGAAGGCTACCTCGCCCTGCAGATCCGCTTAATTCCGGTGTTGAGAAAGCAGCATGCACAACAGAAGGAGAATGTACTGGACTTATACCATGGGCAACACTGGGTATATCCAACAAACTGGATGCATGGGGGAAAGTATTTCGCTATAGCGTTACGCCTGCTTTTACAAACGCCCCGATCACCTTTACGACAGCTCCATCCAAAACCGTAAACACGCGAGATACAACCGGCGCTCTTGCCCCGCTTGCCTCATCGGTGCCTGCCATCATTATTTCTCAAGGTAAAAATAATTGGGGTGTGGGCGACGGTGGTAATGCTTTTGCTGATACTTCGACAACCAATACCGATGAAGATACCAACAATTCGGCTTCTCAAATTTTTATTAGCCGCATTCAATCAGATAGCGGAACTGCTGCAACAGGCGGCGAGTTTGACGACCTCGTGACATGGATTTCACCCAACATTCTCTTTAGCCGAATGGTTGCAGCTGGCAAATTACCTTAATGCTCTGCAAGTGCATCTTCTTGTAGTACAAAACAGACCTGCCCTTCCCGGTTTTCTGCCAGCTCAAGCTGAAAGCCTGATTGTTCCGCCTGGCGGGCTGCTTGATACAAACCAACGCCTAAACCCCATTCAGAAGGCACCGGCCCTGCAAACAGCTTGCGTGCAACACTCTCATCGGCTGGCGAACCATTATCGCAAACATGCAATGCCACTTCCGGTTCACAGGTAAAGCGCACACTGATTTTTATACCATTTTGCTGTTTTCGCTTTTCCAGTGCATTTTGTATCAAATTATCCGAAACACTGTCAAACAGATCGGCAGGCAAACTCAAATCTGGCGCCATTTTACTGGCAAGAAAATCGACACCACTATTCGTATAGCGATATTGCAGGGTTTGCCACCAGATTTGTGCAGATACCTTGCCTGTTTCGGCTTTTTGCTTTGGATCCTGCAACTTTTCCAATGTACCTTGCAGTCGTTGCGTAATTTGGGGTAGTTGTCTGCGCATTAATGCCTGCAACGCTTCGGCTTGGTCGGCTTCACTGGTTTCGGCTGCCGAACACAATGTCTTCATGGACTGCAACAGGTTTTTTACATCGTGAGTCAGTCGGGCTCCTGTTTCATAAATTGCCTGGGTATAAGCATTTTGTTTCTGAGTCTGCTCGCGCAATTTTGCTTCATAAAAATAACCCAGCAACTGTGTCAGTAATTTCACATGCAACATCAATGCGGCAGAAAGCCGCCAGCGCGTGTATAAAACCAGCGTAAACTGGTGAAACGAAAAAGAAGCAGAATGTCCAGACTCTGCGCCAAACTTTCCTTCACTGCCTTTGGTTTCCCAATGGCCCCCTACTACCCATGGCAGCTTTCCGATATCTTCCATCGCCAAGCCCAGAAACACCACCGGGTCATGTTCCTTTTCTGCAAAACTGGCCAGATTACGCAACCAGCGTTCAAACGGCATACCCACGCTCAACAGGTACCGGGACAATAACTGGCCAAACCCGGAAAACCCGCCCAATGGACTCCAAAGCCAGCCCAGCATTAGCAGCACCAAGGCAATGGTTACCAAGGTTTTTGCCAGGGCGACGGGATAAATATTCTGCGTAAAAAGCATGACAGTAAAACTGCCAAGCACCAATACAGTCACCAGTAAAAAAAGCATCAAGCTGGAAAAAAAATCCACCGCGCTACTGATTTCAGGCTGGCTCATTTCCACCTTCACTATCATGATCAATAGTGGCAGTGCCAGCAACCCATAACGTACCAGCATATTCACCGCCGGAAGGGTTTCCTGCTTGCCCAGTAAATTAGGGATCACCCACAGCAACAAAAGTGACAATAAATACGTTACTGCCAACAGATAAACCAGATGCTTCTTACGCAAATCCGAGCCAGGCATGTTGCCACCAACCAGCCCAATCAAAACGCCTACCCACAAAGTGAGCAACCACCAACTATTAAACAGCAATAAAATTCCGCTGAGAATAATCAGTACGGTATAGGCAGGGCTTAAATCCCGCTCACCCCCCCATAGCGGTTGCCACAGCAAAAACAACCCAAAGTGTGTCAACATCAATGCCTGCGACCACCAATGACCCACTCCCCAGGCAATCGCAGCATGCAGAGTAAGCAACATTAACCCCAGCCACCATTGTGGGTGTGCGGCTATTAACCATTGCATTTTTCTGGTCAAACTAGCTTGCATTCCTTTCTCCGTCGAGGCTTATCAGCAAACCTTTTTAAAATCACTTTGACAGGTTATCAGGTTTATTCAAATCAATAACGTATTCCTGCTCCTCATTGACTCTCTATGACACTCACGCTTATGCGGTCATAACGTCCTTGATCATCCAGTGCGGTTATATCATACCGCCCAACCTGATTAAACCTGATCGGTTGAGCTGAAGTGCCTTTGCCTGATGCGATCAACTGCCCATTCACCATCCAGTATACTTTTCCTGGTTGTCCACGCACTTCCAGCTTCACCGGCGGCATGGTTCCTGTGTTGGGTCGCCGAATTTTTTCACCGTCGGTCAATCCAAGAATTTTGATGCCTGCTTCCGGATGATATTGCTTGTCACATGTTTCGTCCCATTCCGGGGGCAGGGTTTTTGCGCGTAGCCCCGGCTCTAACCAAGGTTCCAAGGCTGCAGGCCAACGGGCTGCTTCGATCTTTTCAACAGGGCCACGGGCGCATTCGGGGCTTACCCGTTTTCCGTTGTCTTTATTTAAATAGTAAGTATATCTGGCAGTTCCGCTGCGCAGTCGGTCTGAAAACGTAGGCGGTGCCACACCCCCCAATACCCAGGCAGTTCTCTGCGAAGCGCAAAGTGGCGCTGTTTCATCATCTAAGCGGGTGCCCAGCGGCCAGCATATTATTGCCTGTGTGACTTCTGATGGAGGCCGACGCAGCTTGCCGGTGCGATTTTCCGGCAGTATTGAAAACACATCCACAAGCAATGGCGACGCCACATTGGCTCCAAAAAACCCGGGATTGGGGGTACCATCCGGACGGCCTACCCACACACCTACGGTGTAATGATCGCTCACACCGATAGCCCATGCATCACGGAATCCGAAACTGGTACCTGTTTTCCAGGCAATACCACGCTGCGCGCCCGCAGCACTATTGACGGCTTTAGCGGTGGGTCCGCCCGTCTCGAGGATATCGCGCACAATAAACGCAGCTCCTTCACTCATCACCCTGCGCTCCTGCATTGGCTGCTGAGGGATAAACCTTGGCTTGCCTGCTAAACCTTTGCGCGCGAAGGAAGAATAAGCGCCCACCAGATCTTCGAGCGTTGTACCCACCCCGCCAAGAATAATGCTCAGATTCGGGGCAGCACCTCGCGGATAAGTCAGCGTAAGCCCACTACTTTGTAACAAGCCCGAGAAACGAACGGGATCTAGCCTCTCCAGCACTTCTACTGCCGGTACATTGAGTGATTTGACGAGCGCTTCGGATACACTCACTGCGCCATGAAAAGACTGCTGGAAATTACCTGGCTGATACCCCGAGAAAGATTGGGGTACATCACTCAGCAATGATTCAGAATGGATCAACCCTTCATCCAGTGCAAAACCATACAAAAACGGCTTTAACGTTGACCCCGGTGAGCGGGAGGCTTGCACCATGTCTACGTGAGCGAAGCGCTGATCATCTGCAAAATCGGCCGAACCTGCATACGCTACCACCTCCAGTGTACGGTTATCCATCACCAGGGTAGCCAGCGAAACTCTGGGTGGCAGGCTGCCTGCACGATCTGCCAGCAAGCCTTCCAGCATGGACTGTGCTGCGGGGTCGATGGTGCTATCAATACGAAGCTGCCCCTTCGCCTCTTTACGCAACCGGGCAGCCAGTAGCGGTGCCAGCAAGGGTTCCTGTATACGCTGGGCGTAAACGGGTTCTGTCAGAGCGTCGGTTACGATAGCGTGACCCCATTTTGCTTCCAGCCGCCGCAGCACTTTATCGCGAGCTATACGCGCACGGGCCGGATACCGGTCTGGCCGCATCAACGAGGGGGCTTGTGGCAATACGGCAAGCAATGCGGCTTCGGCATGGGTAAGACGCTTTGCCGGTTTGTACAAATAACCGCGACTGGCAGCTTCCACCCCTTCCAACACGCCGCCCATGGGTGCGTAATTGAGATACAGCGTTAGAATACCTTGTTTCGAGTAATGCCACTCCAGTTGCAACGCCCGCGCAATTTGCATTAGCTTCCCTGTGATCGTCCGGGGGGTAGGGTCCAGCATTCGCGCTACTTGCATGGTAATAGTCGAACCACCCGAGATCACCCGGCCATGCGCCATCCATTGCCAGCCAGCTCGCATCAACGCCAGAGGATTTACCCCCGGGTGCCACCAGAACCATTTGTCTTCATAGGTAACCAGCGCTTCCAGATATAACGGTGAGACATCCGCCACCTTCACCGGGTGACGCCACACGTGCTGCCCGTCAGGAAACGCACGCAAAGGTGACCCGTCGCGCGCCAGCACCACGACGGCATAGGGCGAATCTCGTCCTGGTTGCGGCAAAGGGAACAGCAAATCAAGCGCCAGCATGATCAAAACCATGACTATGCCGCCCCTCAGCCAACGCCGGCGCTGCCTGAGTTTCGCCACTACCCTATTCCATGCAAACGCCATTTTGCAGCTTAACGCTACCACGCGTCAGGGCTTGGCAGCGGCATCCGGCACTACTGCTTTTTTCGCCCCGCTTTCCGAGCGTGCATCGATGACTTTTAATGTACCGCCGCCGCTACTCAAGCCAAATATATTGGGCCGGTACATGTCTTCTGCGTAAACCGGTGGCACCTGGAAGGTACCCGGTGTGACAACCCGGGCCCGATAAAACAGATGTACTTCGCGGAAACCCAATTGCACGGCTGCCACAAACCGGTCATCCCTGAATTCCATATGACGAATCCGGCTGTCCGCCATGGCTGCAGCCGGGCTCATCCTCGCTATTTGCACCGTCCCCATTTGCTCACCTTGCACAATGTTCAGATTTTCAATCTCTAATCCTGCAGGAATCCTATCAACAATCAGGCCAGTGGAAATTTGCGTGCTGGATTTCGCTACCAAATGCACCATCACGCTTTCACCCACTTTAAGAGGGCGATCACCAATCAGGCTGCCATCCGGCGAATGAAGTGTGCGCGCAAGCGCAATGGGGTCGCTCTTGCTTTCCGGGGCCTTGATTGCATGACCAGACAAGGCAAATTCAAGATAGAGCGGTGATTTTCCCGTGTTACTCACGGTAATACCCGACTTAATTTCCTTCACACCAAGCTCGCGGAAATGAGTGGATTTAGCGCTTAGCTGCTCGGTTTCGCTCCCGGACACCACACTCGCTGCCCATGGCTCTCCCGTTTCAACCATAAACGACTGTCCCGCAAGAAACAGCGCCATTTTTTCCTGCGTGCTGAAGTATCGCTGCTTTTGTAATTCAGCCGCGATCTGAGGCAACAGATTACCCAGGCCCTCTATTTTAATCTTGTGGCGTTCAAGCAACGCGTAACTCAAGGCTGCATCCCGGAGAGGCGTGCCATAATCTCCCCACCAATAGCCATCATCACGCCCTTTGCGCAAACCATCGGCTATCGCGGTCTGAGCCCGTTTTTCATCTCCCATCAGGTGCAATGCCAGACCAAGATGAACCAGCGCCAAGCCGGTGTGTGCCTGCGCGCGCACTTCGTATAACTGACGCAATGTGGATACAGGTGCCTTGCTCTCCCGTGAAAGTATATAAGCACCATGGGCTAACACCGCAAATCTGCCCGCATCTCGGTAACGGTAATCTTCCCAGAAAGGTTGCGAGTTGGTGCCAGAGGTACCGGGCAACTCGATTCGTTTTGCCGGCAATCGAGGGGCCCCATCCTGCAATCCACGCAGCAAAAAGTCTATGGCCTTGCGGTGCATAGCTTCTGGCACTGCAAATCCTTGCTCACGGGCATCCTGCAAAAAGCCTGTTACATAGGACGATAACCAGTACTCATAATCTGATACATTACCCCACAGACTGAATCCGCCATTGGGTGCCTGCATTGCCGCAATGCGGCCAATGGCACCCTCCAGCATTTGCCCGCGTTGCTCACGGGTATACGGCTTAAGCCCAAATCGGCGAGCCGCCGCCTCATCTACAAAAACATGGGGATACGCCGTGCTTGTGGTTTGCTCTGCACAGCCATAGGGATAGGTAAGCAAACCCTGAATCGCTGAACGAATATCGATTGGCGGCTTATCCGAGAGTACCAAATGCCCCTCAACAGAACCCGGATGCAACCCGGATAACTCCGCATCGCGAACCTCTACTGATTTGCCCGCCTCAACGGTTATATATCGCCGAAGTTCGGTATTCGGCGTTGTAGCCTGCACCATCAGCGGGAAATGCCTGTCCAGTTGAATGTCTTTACCTTCGACTTTCACATTGATGTTTGCAAGCCCAAATGCCTGGCCGGACTCCACCGAGAAACGCAAGGTGGTTTTTTGCTGGTTTTTCAGGGCAACTGTACGCTGTCCCTCCTGAATAACCAATCCGCCCCCAGATGAAACAGCCACTTTAAACTGTTGATCAATGCCGGACATGTTGTGCACATCCAGCGCAATCGTGGCTTTATCACCAAAGGCGAGAAAACGCGGGGTCGCCAACTCTGCCACCACCGGTGCCGCTACGATGACCTCTGCTTCTTTCGCACCAAACTTATCGTCTGATGCAACTGCTACCATCAACCGCAATGTGCCGTTAAAATCAGGAACGGGCAGCGAAATCTCTGCCTCACCCTGCGCATTGAGTAATACCGGCCCACTGAACAGATCAATCAGCTTTACTTTTTTGGGCATGCTGCGTGTAGGTTTAGGGGCATCGTCACCACCAAACTTCAGACGGCCTTTCTGACCCTGCATTTTTTCAATCAAACGCCCATACAGATCATGCTGATCTGCTCCATACCGCAGCTTGCCAAAGAAAAACTCAAACGGATCGGGCGTGGCAAAACGGGTAATATTTAAAATCCCCACATCCACCGCATAAAGCGTCACTACGGCTTGCTTGCCTTTGGCCTCCGGCACTCGCACTTTCACTTTCATGACGGTTTCCGGGCGCATTTTCTGAGGGGCTTCAAGGGTAACATTCAAATGCCGGCTAGACCGTTCCAACGGCAAATGGACAATACCGATAGCTCTGGCAGGCGTGACCAGATCCCCTTGGCTGCCTGGTCGCAATGATGTCACCGTGACATACAGATCATGTCGCAGCCACTCTTTTGCTACCGGAATCTTCAGATCAGTTCCCTTTGCAGAAACACTGATTCGTTTGACCCACAGGGTGCGATCTCCTTCCACCGTCACCAGTGCCTCGCCATCATGAGGGGGGGTAATGGTAAGCTTTGCAGTATCGCCCTCGGTATAGGCAGGCTTATCCAGTTTCATCGCAACGCGATCTGGTCGTGTGCCCTGTGCTTCATCAGTCTTGGCGCTCCAGCCTGCATAAAAACGATAGCGCAGGGTCTGATTGGTTTCCGGATCCAGAATCTCTACCCGATAGCGTCCGTAACGAACCGGCAGGGTGAGTTTGGCCCGCCCGGAGGCAGCAATCGAAATAGTGCGAGTCTCAACCAGTTCATCTGTCTCGGTAAAGCCGGAATGCCAGCCGCGTTGATCCTCAAATCGCCAGTAATAATCGCGGTCCTCACGGAATAAACGTACCGGTAGCCCTTTCGCAGCAATCATTTTGCCTTGCTGGTTCACCCTCACTACGTCAAATTCAACTTGCGAATTCTCCCGTGCATATTCCCCCGTAAATAACGGCCGCACACCAATCAGCGTTTTTGCAGGCCAAAGCACACGCTCGATGGTCCGAATGACCGGCCTGCCACCTGTTTCCAGCAAGCTCATGGTTGCCCTGACCGAGAATGGCGAATGACGCCCGTTTGCTTTCGATACATCAACAGATACCTGGCTCAATCCCTCTTCGTCCAGCTTTGTCTCTGGCAGCTCCTCTCGGCTCTTGGCATCATCTTCTGCAAAATCGCCAAACTCAAAACCAGGATATTTTTCCGCTAGCGGATTGCGGTTGCGCTCGAACTGCACAACCCCAAGCAACTGATTACCCGCCGCTGGTGCGCCATACAAATAAGTGCCTTTTACATCAATATCAAATGTGGCTCCCTGCTCAAGGGCAGGAGATTTACTGCTCAAGTCCAGCTTCATCCTTTCAGGCAAAAACTCTTCTACACCGAAGCGATACACGGTACTGGGAGTTTTACTCGCCGGATCGAAACGCAGTTCGAGTGTCCAAAATCCGGTTGGCGCATCCGCAGGCAACACTAGCCGTTTCAGAAAATAGCCGGGGAAGCGTTTGTCACCCTGCCACGCTGCTGTAAATTGACTGCGTCCATCCGGACGTTTGAGAATCGCTTGTATCGGCTGCGTCTTAACGGGGCGCCCATCTGCATCCCGCGCCAGTATCGAAAGATCAAACGTCTCACCCGGACGGTAAAGATTTCTCCCGGAATAGGCAAACAACCGCACCGGCTTATAAGGTGCGCCAGTAATATCAAACTCGGAAAGATCAAGAGCAGGTTCTTTCAGCGCAATCATTGCTAGCTGCTTGCCTTTTTTTGCCAGCACCACCCTCGCATCTTTTACCCTCTCGGCAAAGGCGGCGCGTCCATCACTGTCCGTTTCGCCACGCGCCAGCACTTTGCCCTGCTGGTCTAACCAGGAAACTTCCACCCCCTTCACAGCCTTGCCATCGGTGAGGGAGCTCACAAACGTATCGGCCGAATTTTCAAACAACCGCAAGTGCAAACCAAGATCGCTCACATAGAAATACGTGGTTTGATGCTCGTAACGGAAGCGCCCGGGCTGGGTCATCACTGCTACATAAATGCCGGGCTCCTGAAGCTCTTTCACATCTTCCACCGGAATGTAGGTCACACTTCGTCGATTCTGTTTTTGCTCGGTCAAAAAACGGCCGGTATAAACGCTTTCGGCCATTTTGTGCAGTTTGTCCAGTTCATAATGAGGCACCGCACCATTCAATGACTGGTGTGCTGAATCATATTGCCAGTCTTCGCCCTCTTCTTCTTCACCCTCTTCACTGGATTTCTTTTTAGGCTTTGCTGGCCCTGCAATGACTTGCTCCAGAAAATCCGGCAAGCGCTCATTTTTAATACGTAAAAACTGTACATCCACTTCGGGCACGTTGACTGTCACCACAGGTAAACCGCCATTTTGTTTCGCCGGCAATACCATGCCACGACTGGCAAAGTAATAAGCAGGTGATACAGCCCCGGTGCGAATCGAATAACGCGCTTCAGCCCCGAGCAAACTCCCCCCGGCCGCTTTCAGCTTGGGGCTGACTTGAACGACATAACGCGTTTGCGGCTTAATATGAGGAAAATACAGAAGACGGGGATTTTCACCAACGACCCAGGCACCGGTAACCACCTTGCCTCCATTGGTTTCGGTATCTTCAGGCTTAGTACTGACACTGGATGGCTCAGCGGGAGGCGCCTCTTCATATCCGGTTTCCTCACCTTCCGATGATTGAGGAGCGCTCCGTTCGCCAGCCCGGGCTGGCATTTCAAAGACCTGAACAAACGCATCATAACGGGTAGAAGCATCCAGCGGCTGTGTAAATGTCAGTGAGAGGGCAGGGCCACCATCGTAGCTCCGATCGTTGGCTTCCACCAGGGCAAATTTGGCAAGTTGCGCCGATTCTTCGACTGGGTGCTTAGCACTGCTACCAGGCCAAAACCAATAGACCAGAGCAGCTATTGCCACCACCAATACAACCAAACCACCCAAACGTCCTGACCGCATAATTTCCCCGCCTCAAATTGGATTTATTCTAATTATGAAAATGACATCACAATATTTTCGCATTGTGCCACGCAAATGTTAAAACAGCTAGTCAAGCCTCGGGTTCAGTCATGCTTTACATCACTGATGAATCCACTACTGTATCTTTTTCTCCTATCCTGCTGATATGTTTCATCAGACCTGATCATGTACTCACTTGATCACCAATGTTGCTTCCGAAACAGCTCGTCACAACGATGAAATCCCAGTCTAATGAAAATTCACCCCACCCACATGAGTGATGAAATTTCATCACTCATGTCAATTACCCGACATAGCAAGGCAAATTAAATTTTATTTAATCTAAAAACAACCGCTATTCGCCTCGTTTTCACTTGAATATGGTTACAATTCTGGTCGCGCATGCAGTGGCATATTTTTTGCGTTGCTCTTGATTGATACAAAATAACAAATGGAAATAATAAACATGCAAAACCAAAAGGGCTTTACCTTAATTGAAATTGCGATCGTGCTGGTTATCATTGGTTTGATACTGGGTGGCGTGCTGAAAGGCCAGGAAATGATTACCCAGGCCAAGATCAGAAATGTGGCGAATGATTTTAACGGCGTATCTGCAGCTTATTATACTTATCAGGACCGTTATCGTGCCATTCCGGGTGATGACCCAGGTGCAAACCGCTGGCCCACTGCAACCGTTTCTGCTAACGCTGGAAACGGTATTGTAGAAGGCAATTACAATAGCGCAACTGCAACCGATGAATCACGCCTGTTTTGGCAACAATTACGTCTTTCTGGGTTAATCACTGGAGCCGGCACAGATACAACACAACCACAAAATGCAGCTGGCGGGATGGTTGGTATACAGACTTCAACAACCGCTGCTCCTGTGCTTTCATTAAGTGGTTTAGTCTTATGTTCCTCAAATTTGCCTGGAAAAATAGCAAATGCCATCGATAGCCAATTTGATGATGGCAGCCCATTAACCGGACAAGTACGTGCAATTGCTCAAGCTGCAGGCGCATCAAATCCTGCCGTAGCAACTGCTCCAACAGCTAATACAATCACATATACAGATGACGGAAGCACCTTGTATATAGTCTGCAAAAACATTTAAAGTGATTTAAGATACAAATAAAAAAGGAGCCTTTAAAGGCTCCTTTTTTATTACCCCTGCAACAACCTTATTTCTGCAACCGCCAGATTTTCTGGCGCCCCCCGCAACACCAGCACATCCCCCGCTTCAATCAACGTATCAGCAGAAGGATTTAAACCCCGAATGTTATGCCTGCGCACTGCCAGCACTTCAATCAAAAATTCATCCAGGCCCAATTCACCAATAGTTTTATTTACAGCCGCAGCACCCTGACTGATTAGCACGGATTGCAAACGGGGTTGCACTAATTCGGATTGCTCCAGACTGGCATCACTGACCCCCCGGAAGAAGCCTCTGAACAATCCATACCGTTGCTCACGCACATCACGAATGCGCTTAATCACCCGTGAAAGCGGCACACCCAGCAACATTAACGCATGGGAAGCCAGCATGAGAGAGCCTTCCAGCACTTCTGGCACCACTTCAGTGGCACCCGCCTGCATCAATTTTTCCAGATCGGTATCATCCAAAGTCCGGACAATAACCGGCAATTCAGGTCGCAATTCCTGAACGTGCCGTAAAATTTTCATGGCAGAGGCCACTTCTGCATAAGTCACTACGATGGCTTTGGCACGTTTCAAGCCTGCTGCAATCAACACTTCACGGCGGGCAGCGTCACCAAACACCACGCTTTCACCTCCGCCTGCTGCATCTTTCACCCGTTGCGGATCGAGATCCAGTGCAATAAAGGGGACATTTTCCTGGTCCAGAAAACGCGCCAAATTTTGCCCGCTTCGACCATAACCACAAATAATCACGTGGCCTGCCGCGGCAAAACTGCGCACAGAAATTTCATGCAATTCCTTGGCACGACCAACCCATTCACTCCCGCATAATCGTCGCACGATGACTTCCGTGTATTGAATCATGAAAGGGGCCAGCACCATCGAAATCAGCATCGATGCCAGTACAATCTGCAGCGTCCCGGCATCAACCAGATTTAAAGCACCAGCCTGGGACAACAACACAAAACCAAATTCACCAGCTTGCGCCAGACCTAATCCAGTTCGCAGTGCAACGGCCGTATCATAACCAAACAACCTTCCCAACCCTACAATCAAGGCTAATTTCCCTAATACCAGCGCGGTGAGCACCAGTGCAACCCAGCCAAAATTCTGCACTACCGCACCAAAATCCAGCAACATGCCAATAGTAATAAAAAACAATCCCATCAATACATCACGGAATGGTTTGATATCGTCGTCCACTTGGTAGCGGTATTCTGTTTCAGAAATCAGCATGCCGGCCAGAAACGCCCCAAGTGCGAGGGAAAGGCCTGCAAGTTCAGTTAAATAAGCCAACCCCAGCGTGATCAGCAACACGTTGAGCATGAAAAGTTCGGCAGACTTCTGGCTGGCTACCAGATGGAACCATGAGCGCATTAAACGCTGGCCGAAATAAAGCAATACAGTCAGTACCACCACCGCTTTTATTGAAGCGGCTCCTAGCGCCATACCTAAATTTCCCCCTCCAGCAGCAAGCGCAGGGATCAAGATCAGCAAGGGCACGACAGCCAGATCCTGGAACAGCAACACACCAATAACCTGACGACCATGGGGCGATTGTAGTTCAAGCCGCTCAGACAACATTTTGCTGACAATCGCAGTTGAAGACATAGCCAGCGCCCCACCCAATGCAATGCCTGCCATCCAGTTCAATTCTAAAATCCAGCTGACCACCCAGACAACAGAAAGCGTGAGAACAACCTGAGCCCCGCCAAAACCAAATACCAGCTTTCGCATTGCAAGCAATTTAGGCAGGCTGAATTCCAGCCCGATGCTAAACATCAGGAATACCACGCCAAACTCAGCTAAATAGCGGGTCTGAGCGCTATCCTGAATCAACCCAAATGCATGGGGGCCGATCAGCATACCAACCAGCAAATAACCCAGCATGGGCGGCAAGCGCAAGACACGGAACAGCGCCACCATCAGCACGGCAGCAGCGAGCAGTATCAGCACTAGGGATAAAGTGTTATGCATTCGGTTCCCAATATTATTCGTTATTCCTTGACTACCCGAACTCGAAACGCTTCTGAATCTGTAAAGCGATCAAACTGCCAGCATCATAATTCGGCAGTTAAGAGAGAAAAAAACTGTTCTGAAAAACATAAAAAGATACTTGCCAACACTATGCCATGCAATCAGTATAAGCGAAGTGTTTTGCAGCCCTTTCAGTCTCTAGTATACTTCCAGTCCATGATTCCTAACGAAACTCATCAGGGGAAAAATCCCCACCCGACTGACCTGGCGCTTGATCTCGCGCGCAAAGTGCTCAAAATTGAAGCTGAAGCCGTCTTGGCCCTCATCGACAGACTGGATCAGCAATTCATCCAGGCCCTTGAAATTATTTTACACTGCCAGGGACGCGTTGTGGTTAGCGGCATGGGGAAATCAGGTCATATTGCACGAAAAATCGCAGCCACCATGGCCAGCACAGGTACGCCAGCATTTTTTATGCATCCTGCAGAGGCCAGCCATGGTGACCTGGGTATGATTACACCTAACGATGTGCTGATCGCCCTTTCTAACTCAGGCGAAAGCGCTGAACTCGTTTCAATTTTGCCTATGGTCAAACGCAAGGGCGCAAAACTGATTTCCATGACGGGCAATGCCAACTCCACTTTAGCACGGGAAGCGGATGTTCATCTGGATGCTTCAGTTAAAGAAGAAGCATGCCCCCTTGGACTGGCGCCAACTGCCAGCACCACGGCAACTTTGGCACTGGGTGATGCTTTGGCGATAGCTTTACTGGACGCACGGGGTTTTGGGGCTGATGATTTTGCGCGCAGCCATCCTGGCGGGGCTTTGGGCCGTCGTCTGTTAGTACATGTAAAAGACATTATGCATGCCGGCTCTGCTTTACCTAAAGTCGCTCAAACCGCTTTACTGTCTGAAGCATTGCTGGAAATGTCGCGTAAAGGCATGGGAATGACGGCTGTGACAGATGACAATGACAAGCTGCTGGGCTTGTTTACTGATGGTGATTTACGCCGCACTCTGGACAAAAATCTGGACATACACACGACGTTGATCACGCAGGTCATGACCCTATCGCCGCGCACTATTGATTCCAACAAACTGGCTGCTGAAGCCGTTCAGGTAATGGAACAATACAAAATTAACGGTTTGCTGGTAACCGACGAGAATTTGCGGCTTGTAGGCGCACTTAACATGCACGATTTACTGCGTGCCGGTGTGGTGTAATAAAGCAGTTATCCGTGAAACTATCCGCAAGCATTTCAACCGGGAATTGAACTTATGCAAGAATTTTTTACGCGAGCAAAACAAATCAAACTGGTCATTTTTGACGTGGATGGCGTCATGACCGATGGTAGTCTGTACCTGACAGATGATGGACAAGAATTGAAAGCATTCAATTCACTGGATGGCCACGGCATGAAAATGCTCAAGCGTTCCGGGGTAGATCTGGCAATTATTACTGGCCGCACTTCCAAACTGGTTCCTCATCGCGCAAAAAACCTGGGGATAGAGCATATATACCAAGGTGCGGAAAATAAAGTTGAGGCTTATGAGCATCTGATTAATGCCTTGCAGATCTCCCCTGAGAATGTTGCCTATATGGGCGATGATGTAGTGGATTTGCCCGTTATGCGCCGCTGCGGTTTGGCCCTGTGCGTTGCCAATGGTCATCACTTGGCAAAACAGCATGCCCACTATGTCACCAAACTTGACGGTGGCCATGGTGCTGTACGCGAAATATGCGAACTAATGATGCAGGCGCAGGGTACCTACGATGCACAAATGGCACAATATCTCTCTTAAATGAACGATAGAGTCGCCATCTGGTTTCCCATTGGTTTAATGTTATTGCTTGCCGGCCTGACATACTGGCTGGACAGATCTGTGCAACCACCGCCCCCGAAACAGGACGGCAGCAATCGGCACGACCCGGACTATATTATTGATCGATTTTCTGCCACACGCCTGGGAGAAGATGGTAACCCGGCTTACAAGCTCATAGCCAACAAAATGACACATTATCCAGATGATGACAGCACACACCTGGAACACCCCTACTTTAGCAGCCTGGCAAAAGACAAGCCGCCATTGCATATTTCCGGAGACAAGGGGCTTATCTCCAAGGACGGAGATCATGTCTATTTCACCGGCCACGTTCAGATTACTCGCGAGGCAGCAGGCATAGACAGCCAGATGACCCTAAACACAACTTATCTGCACATCATTCCTGACAAGGGGCTGGTCAGTACAGATAAACCTGTCATTATCAAAGACGCGCATACCAATATTTCGGCGATTGGCTTAGAATTAGACAACAATACGAGAATCTACAAGCTACTTTCCCGTGTAAAAGGACGTTATGACAAAGCAAAGTAAGTCTGCACAACCATTTAAGACCCAATTTTTATTGCCGGGCTGCATCTTGCTGTTATGCTCGTTTTCAGCATTTGCTGAAAAAGCTGACCGTGAAAAACCCGTTAATCTTGAAGCAGATACTGTTACAGTAGATGATTCAAAGCAAACAAGCATCTATCAGGGCAAAGTGGTACTCACCCAAGGAACATTGGTTATCAGGGGAGACAAACTGATCGTCAAGCAAGGTGCTGAAGGTTTTGAGCATGGCACGGTATATGGTACCCCTGCCACTTTCAAGCAGAAGCGAGAAGGTTATGACGAATATATTGAAGGCTTTGCTGATCGCATCGAATACAATGCAAAAACAGATAAGGCAGAGCTGTTTAATCACGCCCGCATGAAGCGCAATCAGGATGAAGTACAAGGCAATTATATTTCTTACGATGCCAGAACCGAGTTTTTCCAGGTTCTGGGGGGTGACAAAGACAAGGGTACACCCGGTGGTGGCCGTGTTCGTGCTGTCATTCAGCCTAAAACCAAACCAGCGGCCAGTGGCGCAGGTATAACCGTAACTGCTCCTGCCGCTCAACCAGCAGAAAGTGCTGGGAAAGCGTTAAAATAACCTTCGCGTTCTCAACTGCTACAATCCCTATTGGGCAGCGCCGGAACTAACAAAAAGAAAAAGATTGAACCGATTCCAATGAGTGAACTGAAAGCATCCGGTCTTAAAAAAAGGTACAAATCCCGCACAGTGGTGCAGGATGTTTCTCTGGAAGTCAGCAGCGGCGAAGTTGTTGGCTTGCTAGGGCCTAATGGTGCCGGAAAAACAACCTGTTTTTACATGATAGTCGGACTGGTTGGTCTGGACGGTGGAAACATCCAGCTGGATGGACAGGAACTGGGGAAAATGCCTATTCACCGTCGGGCGCGCCTTGGTTTGAGCTATTTACCCCAGGAAGCATCCATCTTTCGCAAGCTTACCGTTGAAGAAAACATTCAGGCTATCCTTGAATTGCAACCCTTGACATCGCAACAGATTCAGATTCAACTGGACGAACTGCTGCACGAGTTGCACATTGAGCATCTTCGTGGTAATCCTGCATTGAGTCTTTCTGGCGGAGAGCGGAGAAGGGTAGAGATTGCGCGTGCATTGGCCAGCCAGCCCCGATTTATCCTGCTGGATGAACCATTTGCAGGAGTTGACCCTATCGCAGTAATAGATATTCAGAAAATTATCCGTTTCCTGACGGACCGCGGCATCGGTGTGCTGATCACGGACCACAATGTCCGTGAAACACTGGGGATTTGCGACCGCGCCTACATTATCAATGAAGGAACTGTATTGGCCTTCGGCAAACCGGATGAAATCATTTATAATGAAAGCGTGAGAAAAGTTTACCTTGGGGAGCATTTCCGGCTATAGAACGTTGTTCCAGTTGTATTGATGCGCGTGGCTTTTTTAAACCCACACCTTATATTTAACTCGAAGCCTGAAGCATTTAATCACATTTAATGAAACACAGCTTACAACTCAAACTTTCACAACAACTGACGCTAACGCCGCAACTGCAGCTTTCAATACGTTTGTTGCAACTTTCCACGCTGGAATTGAGCCAGGAGGTTGAAACTTTTCTGCAAGACAACCCGTTGCTTGAAAGAATTGAAAAAAACGGTGATGAGTATCTTCCCCCACAAGACGCTGAAATCAGCATCCCACAAGGTGAACCCGCCGCAGAATCTCCTCAAGAAAAAGACCCCACCGAAACCACCTCGGAACGAGAAGACTACAGCGATGACAACTGGAATGACGATAACACCAATTACGGCACTCCTAGAGATGAAAACGACGAATCTGACTCACCTAAACTGGAAGCTGAAACAACCACGCTACGCCAGCATCTCTTGTGGCAGCTTAACCTGACTCAACTCCCTGATCGCGACAGAACCCTGGTAGAAATGCTCATCGATGCACTGGATGACGCAGGCTATATGACTCAGGATCTGGATGAGTTAGCTACCATGCTCCCGCCGGAACTGGAAATCGAGCCCATTGAACTGCAAATTGCGCTCAAGCATTTACAAAACTTTGATCCGATTGGTATCGGTGCTCGCAATCTGGCCGAATGTCTGGCGCTGCAACTGGAAGCAATGCCAAAAGATACCCCTTACAGGACCGAATCGCTGCTCACGGTACGCAACCATCTGGATAGTCTTGCCTCTCGCGATTATAATAAGCTCAAGAAAGCATTACATACTAACGACGAGGGCATTCGTCAGATTCAGCATCTGATTACCCATTTAAATCCAAGACCTGGCGGCAATTATTCCACCGATGAAACACGCTATGTGATCTGCGATGTGATCGTTAAAAAGGTAAAAGGCATGTGGGTAGCCAGCCTGAACCCGGACGCCATGCCTAAGCTGCGCATCAATAAAATGTACGCAAACATTCTTCAAAACACCGGCAACGCTTCCAGTCAGCAAATGGCGAATCAATTGCAGGAAGCCAAATGGCTGATCAAAAACATTCAGCAACGTTTTGAAACGATTTTACGGGTTTCTCAAGCCATCGTTGATCGCCAGAAGCATTTTTTCGAACATGGCGACGTTGCCATGCGCCCCCTGGTTTTACGTGAAATCGCAGAAACGGTTGAACTGCACGAATCGACCATTTCACGCGTTACCACCCAGAAATACATGCACACCCCGCGCGGCATATACGAGCTGAAACATTTCTTTGGCAGCCATGTGACCACTGAAACAGGAGGCGCATGCTCAGCAACCGCTATCCGCGCGTTAATCAAACAGCTAGTCAGCGCTGAAGATGCAAAAAAACCTCTGTCAGACAGCCAGATATCCAACATTCTTTCTCAACAGGGTATTGTTGTGGCTCGTCGAACGATTGCAAAATATCGAGAGTCGCTGCAAATCCCGCCCGTTAGCCTTCGCAAATCAATCTAAGTAAAAGGAGCAGCAAATGAATCTGACGATTACCGGACACCACCTAGAAATCACCCCTGCCATACGTGATTATGTCAACGCCAAACTTGAAAGAATCACCCGCCATTTTGACCATTTAATAGACGTCAATGTCACATTGACAGTTGAAAAACTGGTTCAGAAAGTTGAGGCCAACTTGCATGTCCGAGGTAAAGACATCCATGCTCAGTCAGAAGATGCTGACATGTATGCCGCCATTGATAGCCTGGCAGACAAACTGGATCGCCAGGTCATCAAGCACAAAGAAAAAAACGGTGATGTTCACCGACAGACTGGCGGACTGAAAGAAGAACTGCCAGAATAAACCATGGGTTTTATCGCCAAACTCCTGCCCCAGAGCAACCTCATGGTTGATCTGGATGCCAGCAGCAAGAATCAACTTTTCGAGCTGGCTGGTGAGCTGTTTGAAGCTAACAGCAAGCTGAGCAAGCGCGCGGTTATCGATAGTTTGATTTCACGTGAAAAGCTTGGCTCAACCGGACTGGGGCAAGGGGTGGCGATACCCCATGGCAGAATAAAAAACCTGACAGAAGCCGTGGGTGCTTTTTTCAAACTCCTGCCACCCATTGCATTTGATTCGCCGGACAACATACCGGTTAATCTGGTTTTTGTCTTACTTGTCCCCGCACACGCAACCGACCTCCATCTGGAGATTCTCGGGGAACTGGCCGAAATGTTCTGCGACAAATCGTTGCGCGACAAACTTCTGGCCAGCCATGATGTCCTGGAAACATATCAACTACTCACACAATGGGTTTCCCATGACGCAGATAACCGTACGACAACTTTATGAGGACTCAAAGGAAAAGCTTGAGTTAAACTGGGTTGCAGGCAGAAACGGTGTCGACAAACTCCTCACTTCAGATACCGTACAAAAACTTTCCCTCGCACTGATCGGACACCTGAACTTTGTCCATCCCAATCGCGTTCAAGTATTGGGGTGTGCTGAAATGGATTATTTGCGCAGCCTGGACACTGACGCATTGAGAAAGGCGGTTGACAGACTGTTTTCAACCGAACTCGCTGCAATCATCGTTGCGAATAACGAACTGGTACCGCCATCCCTGCTGGCAGCTTCAAACGATACCCAAACCCCGCTTTTCACTTCTCCAAGCGCCAGCCCGGAACTCATGAGTTTTCTTCGCCATTATCTGGCCCAGGCACTTGCCGAATCCGTTACCCTTCATGGTGTCTTTCTGGAAGTAATGGGCATGGGGGTACTGATCAGCGGCAGTGCTGCTATCGGGAAAAGTGAACTCGCTCTGGAACTCATCACCCGTGGCCATCGACTCATTGCGGATGACATGGTTGACCTGTTTCAGGTTGCCCCTGACACCCTGGAAGGTCGTTGCCCCCCCATGCTGGAAGGCTTCCTTGAAGTACGCGGTTTGGGCATTCTGAGCATCCGCACATTATTTGGCGAAATAGCGGTTAAAGCCAAAAAGAATCTCAAGCTGATTGTTCACCTTGAAAAACCGGCTGACAAGGGCATGACAGACATGGAACGGCTTGAAATGCATTCCTCAACCGAAACCATTCTAGGCATTGATATTCCCAAAGTCCGGATTCCAGTAGCAGCGGGCCGAAATTTAGCCGTACTGGTTGAAGTCGCGGTGCGTAACCACATTCTGCATTTACGCGGCATAAACAGTGCAGAGCTGTTTATGGAACGGCAGCAGCAGATGATTCTGGGAGAAGATTAACCGGCAAGACTTTTCACCAGCAATAAACTCCAGTATCCTAAAACCTTTAAGCCCTTTCTGCTCAATACCAAATGCAACTCATACTGATTAGCGGATTATCCGGTTCCGGAAAGAGTATCGCCCTGAATGTCCTCGAAGATGGCGGTTACTACTGCGTAGACAATTTACCCGCAAGCCTGTTACAGGATACCATCGACTTTCTTGATGAAAGTGGTTATGACCACGTTGCAGTCAGTATTGATGTACGAAGCGGCAAGAGCCTGAATCAACTGCCTCATCACATTCTGGAATTGAAGCAAAGAGGCATTGATGTACGGGTGCTGTTTCTTGAAGCGCATACAGACACACTGGTCAAACGCTTTTCCGAAACACGTCGACGCCACCCCCTGAGCACGGGTGACCGGTCATTAACGGAATGTATCAAGCTCGAACGCGAAATGCTGGATGGTATCGGGGAATCCTCCCATCGTATCGATACCAGTGAATTGAGTTCAAACACCCTGCGGGCGTGGATCAAAGACATTATCGCGCTGGATCGTTCACGATTGACATTATTATTCCAGTCCTTCGGTTTCAAACATGGCATTCCGCTGGATGCGGATCTGGTATTTGATGTACGCTGCCTGCCTAATCCGCACTACGACAAAAATTTACAACCCTTAACCGGAAGAGATGCACCAGTTATCGCGTTTCTTGAAAACATCCCTGACGCGCATTACATGCTGACGGATATTCGTGATTATGTTGAAAAGTGGCTGCCCTGCTTTATACGCGACAATCGTAATTACCTGACGGTGGCAATCGGCTGTACCGGTGGGCAACACCGCTCGGTTTACTTTTCTGAAAAACTCGCTGAATATTTTCATGATCAGCAACAAGTACTGGTGCGTCACCGCGAGCTGGCATGAACTTGCTTAAACTGGTTAAACCCGGTGACTGGCTGGTTTTGCTTGCAGGCATGTTAATTGTAGTCTGGTTATTCAACAGCATTTGGCAGAGCAACAGCGGGGACAGGGTCATTGTCCGCAGCGGCGGAAAAATCATTGCTGAAACCAGTTTGTTTCAAGAACAAACTATCCACGTGAATGGCCCATTGGGAACCAGCATCATTGCCATTCAAAACCATCGCGCCCGAATCGCATCGGACCCCAGCCCCCGACAATATTGCGTTAAACAAGGCTGGCTTTCCCGCAGTGGAGAATCTGCAATCTGCCTTCCCAATCAGGTTAGCCTGGAAATTACAGGCGCAAAAAAACTGTATGACTCACTTACCTACTAATTTTGTCACAGCCATGAGACAAACCGTGGTATTAAGTGTCCCCTGTGTGCTGATACGGTAAGGCATCATGCAAATTAAACTCACCGCCACCCCTGAAGATCATCACATTGCCAAAATGGCCGCACTGGCTATTGGCCTCTCGGTGGCTGAGGCCGCGATTCCTTCGCCCTTACCCGGTATTAAACCAGGACTGGCGAACATCATTACACTACTGGTGTTGCAACGGTACGGCTTACGATCAGCCATTTGGGTTTCCTTATTGCGTGTGGTTGCAGGCAGCCTGATCCTCGGGACATTTCTTTCCCCGTCGTTTGCATTGAGTTTATCCGGGGCGCTCCTCAGCCTGGTTGCATTAGCGTGCATGCAACTTCTGCCAAAACGCTTATTTGGACCAGTCACACACAGCATTTTCGCCTCATTCGCCCACATTACCGGCCAGCTGGCCATTGTTTACCTGTGGCTCATTCCCCATGCCGGTATCGCTTACCTTATACCCATTTTTGCAGCGGCGGCCCTACTATTCGGCACTGTTAATGGTCTGATCGCCGCTCAGTTATTAGCCACAAAAGAACCAGATTTCACCCAGCCACAGAGCAGCATCGTATGAAACTGCTCTCTCTGGTTTTGCTGCTGCTTACCTTTCAGGCAAATGCAGCCGACTGGATTGCCGTCCAGGTGGGCACGGGAAACGACCAGTATTTTTACGACCGCTCCAAGATTTTCGTGGGTGGCGATGAAATCACCTACTGGAAAAAAGCCGTATTCCGCCAACCACAGCCTGCCAAAGGGCAATTTGCAACCAGTGGCCTGTATCGGGAGCGCATTAATTGTGCCGAACACACCCTTAAACTCATCAGCTATCTGCTTTATGCCGCAGACAACAGCCTGATTGAATATGTTGCCAATCACGAGGGAGAAGCCTCTCCCATTATTCCCGATTCGCTGGGTGACTTATTTGAGAAAAAAGTGTGCACCATCGTTTTTCAACGGCAAGAGGAACAGCGCATAAAAAAGACCGAAGAAGACAAAAGAAAAATGGAAGAATCACTGAAAAAAGCCGAAGAGTCGGCAAAAAAAGAAGCTGCCCAGCGAGAAATTGATGCAGCAAAACCCCATACAGACAAACCGCTCAAGAATGGCAGCCTGCCTGCTGACAAAAAGCCTATTTCCATTGAGGTAGTGCCCGTCACCCCCAATGCCACCCATGCTGATCCGGCAAAACAAAATCCATAGACAGGGTGAATCGCCCAAGAAAACTTGAGCATCCTCTCACAGTCCCATACAATAAATACTACTTAACTCAACCAGCACCTCGCAGCTATGCCGGCCAATAACGGATGAACCCACCCAAAACCATCACGCTTGCTCTCACCGGTGCTTCCGGCATGCCCTACGCCATGCGTTTGCTGGAATACCTGCTGCAGCACGGCAACAAGGTTTATCTGCTGTACTCACAAGTTGCGCAAATTGTGGCCAAGCAGGAAATGGATTTGACGTTACCCTCCCGCAGCCGTGACCTGGAAACTTATTTATACAAACGTTACCAAGCCCCGCAAGGCAGCTTGCGCGTATTCGGGCGAGAAGAATGGTTTGCCCCTGTAGCCTCTGGTTCCAACCCGGCTGATGCCATGGTCGTGTGCCCCTGCACCATGGGCTCACTGGCTGCGATTGCAATGGGATTAAGTGACAACCTGATTGAGCGGGCCGCAGACGTCATGCTGAAAGAAAACCGCAAACTGATATTAGTCCCCAGAGAAACCCCTTTTTCAGCCATCCACCTTGAAAACATGCTGAAACTCTCCCGCCTGGGTTGCGTTATTCTGCCGGCAAACCCAGGCTTTTATCATCACCCTCAAACGGTGCAGGATCTCATTGATTTCGTAGTGGCACGCATACTGGACCACCTCGACATTCCCAATGACCTCATGCCGCGTTGGGGAGAAGCACCACCCGATCAAGAGTAAACAAGCAACATGACTAAAATGGATTCCTGGCTACGCCAAAAACTCCCCCTGCTATTTGATAAAGAAAATAATGTGGAAACCCTGACCATACCGATCTTCCCGCTCAACACCGTTCTGTTTCCCGGTGGCATATTGCCTTTGCGCATTTTCGAACCCAGGTATATGGACATGACCAAAGCCTGCATGCGCGACAAACTGCCCTTTGGCATCTGCCTGATCAAGGAAGGGGAAGAAACTGGTGCACCAGCCATCCCGGAACTCGTAGGCTGCCTGGCAGAAATCACCGACTGGGACATGCACCAACAGGGAATATTGAATCTCACCACAATCGGGTTGCAGCGCATCAGCATTCAATCCCAGAAAACCAGCAAAGAAGGCCTGATCACCGCCGAAGTGTTCAAAGTGAGTATAGAGCCCCCACAAAAAGTGCCGGAATCGCTCATGGAATGCGTCAATGCACTTCAAAGTATCATCACCAAAGTGGGCGAAGAAAAATTTCAATCGCCCCTGCAATATGACGATGCGGCATGGGTAGGCTACCGCCTTGCTGAAGTGTTACCACTCAAGCTCAGCGCCAAACAAAGCATGCTGGAAATGAATGACAGCATTACGCGCTTGCAGATATTACAGAGCTTTATGAGACAGCAAGGGTTGATAGGCTGATTAAGCTTACTGGTTTTGACGTAATAGCAAATTCAGATGCTGCTTAATTTACCGCAGAGGCGCTGAGGCGCAGAGAAAGACAAGGCTTTGAAACCTTGAGGGTCGGCCTTGCATTTGACATGGGTTGCGTTTGGCTTAAATGTGAAACGTAAGGCCTGACCCTGAGTTTTTTTTCTGAGTTTTTTTTAGAATGGGACTATTGGCTGAGTTGACCATGAAGCGCACAGAACCAGATCATCCTTGGCTATTCTTTGCAATTATCTACGGGCTCAGCGCCCCTTTCTGGATTCTGAGCACCCAGATCGACCACTCTGGGCTTCCCGACAATCTTCCTGTCACCGACATCGGCGCAGCACTTACTCCAACCATAGCTGCTGGAATCCTTCGATATCGCGAAGCCGGCACCAGCGGAGTACGCGAACTATTTTGTCGTATTTTCGACTACCGTCGCATCAAAAAGAAGAGTTGGCTCGTCACTGCAGTCATTATCTTTCCGTTCCTATACGTGGTCACGTACATCACGATGCGAGCACTCGCCTTCCCAGTGTCAACCCTATGGAATCCTTCGCCCGCGCTCTTAGGTGTCTTCTTGCTCTTCTTCTTCGCGGCCACGGCCGAGGAGATCGGCTACACCGCGTATGCGACCGATATACTTCAGCGTCGCCTGACCGCACTCAAAACTGCACTCGTCATTGGTTCGCTTTGGGCCCTCTGGCATCTGCCTTCGATGATCGTCATGGGACAGTCAATTGAGCTTATCCTATGGGGACTTTGCGTCACTGTCGCCTTCCGTATTCTCAGTGTTTGGATCTACAACAATGCTGGCGCATCGACCTTTGCCGTTATTTTGATGCATGCTATAGGCAACACCTCCAGGACTGGTTATCCCGGCGGTCGCAACGGCTATGAACTCGGTTACGGCTCAGTCGCCTATTCAGTCATCATTGTGTTCACTCTCGTTGTCGTTGTTCTTTGGCGACCAACCACACTCGCCAGCTTTCTCGGCAGCAAGAGCATCAAGACCAATACCAAACTCTTATGAGGCCCCGCTATGCAAGAGGCAAAGAATCGCCTTTGACCTGACGCGAAGCGTTTAGCCTAAGTATTCACGCCACTTCTGGCGAAAGAACATACACTTACTTTAGCTCGCGTTGGGCTACCAAGTCCAACGTTCAACTATTTTGAACTTTTGGGTCAGGCCTTACATTTCACGTTTATGCAAATCACAACTCATCTCAAATGAAAGGCATACCCCTGAGTTTTTTCGAGTTTTTTCTGGATCGCATTTCTCATCACTGCGATATCCTGGATATCCGGTAACGATTCATTTCGATTCAAACAGCGGAAGAAATCAGGCTAAATTACCTTGCAAAAATTGGCCGCTGATTGACAATGTGCGCCGCCGCACAGACTTTTGCGCGCTGGACCGCCATATTGATCACCATGATGTCGCGTTATTTTGGGATCGCATGCATGCGAGACGACGCTTTGCATGAATATGGTGGGGCCTGCCCCTTATCCAGTTTTAAGTCAGCTGCATCAAATATCGCGGTCCGACTCAGCTGGATGGCCATTACTTTTTTATTGGAGATACGAATGAAAGCACTACTGAGAATCGCGCTAATTTTAGCAGGCTTGACTATTACCGCCCAAGCGACGGCAAAGATCACCTTTTACGAGCAAGAAAGATTTGAAGGCCGCTCTTTTACGACCGATAAACGTATCGGTCATTTTGAACGCTATGGCTTCAATGATCGCGCATCATCTGCCGTTGTTGTTAGTGAACGCTGGGAGGTATGTGAAGACGCGCGCTTCAATGGCAAGTGCATGATTTTGCGCCCAGGTAGATATCCATCATTAGCGACAATGGGCTTGAACAATCGAGTTTCATCAGTGCGCGAGGTAAAAAGAAACGCACGCGTCGATGATCGACGTTACGCGCCCATTCCTGTAGCAACCGGACAAATAACCTTTTACGCACACGAAAGTTTTCAAGGTCAGGCTTTCACCACCGAGCAGCAGGTCGGTAATTTCCAGCGCCATGGCTTCAATGATCGCGCCTCGTCGGCAGTTGTGTTGGGTGATCGATGGGAAGTGTGTGATGAAGCGCAGTTTAACGGTCGGTGTGTCGTGTTGCGCCCAGGTAAGTATCCTTCCTTTTCCGCGATGGGTTTGAATGACCGCGTTTCATCGGTGAGGATTGTAGAAGGAAATGCGCGCATCGATGATCGACATTACGCGCCCATTCCGGTCGCAGCCTCACAAATCACGTTTTACGAAAATGCCAGCTTTCAAGGTCGGACTTTCACCACAGAGCAGCAAGTCGGCAATTTCCAGCGTTATGGCTTTAATGATCGCGCCTCGTCAGCGATTGTGTTGGGTGAAAGATGGGAAGTTTGCGACGATGCGTGGTTTCATGGTGGTTGTGTCGTGTTGCGCCCCGGTAAATATCCTTCATTTTCCGCGATGGGTTTGAATGACCGCGTTTCATCAGTGCGGATTGTAGAAGGAAATGCGCGCATCGAGAACAATCGTTATTCACCAGCGCCTGTTCCATTGTATGAAGGCCGTCAGCGCACCCATGAAAAGGTATTTCAGGCGAACGTGACTTCCGTGCACGCCGTTGTTGGTACACCCGAGAAAAAATGCTGGGTTGAACGTGAACAAATCACACCAGATCGCAGTGACGCAAATATTCCAGGCGCAATTGCCGGTGCGTTCATTGGCGGCATTCTCGGCCACCAGGTCGGAGGCGGGCACGGTAAGGATATCGCTACTGTCGGTGGTGCTGTCGCGGGCGCTGCGGTAGGCGCGAATATTGGTCGCAACGGACAACAAGCAAGCACACAAGATATACAACGTTGCGAAAATGTACCCAACCAGGCGCGTCCTGATTATTGGGATGTCACCTACAATTTCCGTGGTCAAGAGCATCGTGTCCAGATGAAGGTACAACCTGGTTCCACGATCAACGTTAACGAACAGGGCGAGCCCGTAGAAGGTTAATCCATCCACAAAGATCTGAACAGAACAGCCCTTCGGGGCTGTTTTACCTTACGTGGTACGGTTGGAAGTGGGGTTCACAAGCTCGCGCAGGCTGAGTTTCCATACATGACAATTAACTATATTATTACTGTACGATAGCCAACAATAAGACTTCGTTTACGATGGGTTATTTTTATTCAACCTGGGCGAGCAGAACACAATCCCATTTCCAAACAACCAATGTCATCAAAAAGCATTACAAACTTTCTTCAAGTTTCTGATGAAATAGCTTCCTCAGGCCAACCATTTGAGGAAGACTTTCGCTTTATCGCCTCCGCTGGATATAGTTCAGTGATCAACCTGGCGATGCCTGATTCAGATAATGCCATCCCGGAAGAGGGATATATTGTTACCCGACTGGGTATGTCCTACCATCATATCCCCGTACCTTTCGAAGCGCCGGAAACCAGCCACCTGATACAATTTTTTGGCCTCATGGAAGCCCTGCAGAGTAAAAAAGTGTGGGTTCATTGCGCACTGAATTTCAGAGCATCTGCTTTTCTCTATTTGTACCTACAATGGAAAGGTATGTCCGAGCCTGAAGCGCGGAACGCTTTACTAAAGGATTGGGAGCCAGATGCAATATGGCGCACTTTTATGAAGCAACCAATTGATGAAATCTCATTGCACGATACTCAGTGACAATGTCATAATAAACACTCATCCAATATTATTGCCCAGGTAATATCATTAGCTTAGGCATATCCTTTGCGAGAAAGCCATGAATTCGCTGAACACCATTGAACTGAAAGCGTTTGTACCCGCCAGTAATTTTGAGCTTTCCAAGCAGTTTTATCAGAATGTTGGTTTCACTCTGGCATCCGAATATGATGGCATTGCTTACCTCCGCTTCAACGATGTGAGTTTTCTCCTTCAAAATTATTATGTTAAAGAACTTGCTGATAATTTCATGATGCACTTGCTGGTAGAAAATGTTGATGCGTGGTGGTCAAAAATTCAAGAAGCCAACATTGCAGAGAAATATAACGTAAAGATTTTGCCTATTGAACAACAGCCATGGGGAATGCGCGACTTCGTACTCTATGATCCTTCAGGGGTGTTGTGGCGCATTGGTGAAAACACGCATTAAGCATGCAAAAGCATTACACCAACGACCTGCAGGCAACGCGTTTTGTGTAATGCTCAGACTGAGTTGCTGAAGAGGAAGAGACCTTATGATTACTTGCTATCTGCGATACGTGATTGATCCTTTCAAACTGAAAGAATTTGAGGCCTATGGAAAAATGTGGATTCCTTTGGTAGGAAAGTTCGGCGGCAAGCACCATGGCTATTTTTTGCCTCACGAAGGGCCAAACAACATTGCGCACGCCTTGTTTTCTTTTCCCTCCCTGGCTGATTATGAAACTTACCGTGATGCCGCTGCTGATGACGCGGAGTGCCAGGCAGCTATGCGCTACTACCGGGAAACACAGTGCTTTCTGAGTTTTGAACGTTCGTTTACGCGTCCGGTTTTTGAATGAAAACGGGAAACATCCCACAAAACGGAACGCGACAAGCGCTTTATATAGTGCCCTTCAATCATGCTTAACTTAAAAGCGGCTCAATGAAAGATACCTTCGCCATTTGTGTGGCAGATGAATCGGATGCACAAACCATCTCGGAACTGATTAATAGTGTCGCACATTATTTTCTTGCAGACCCTTCCGGGGCGGGTGCCGAAGGATTTTTATCGAGCATTAACCAGGTAGCCATAGCGGAATACATCACAAACCCCAGCTTCAGATACGTCATGGGATTTAAAGGTATCAACCTGGCTGGGGTAGCGGCATTGCGAGACAATCAACATTTCTATCATCTTTTTGTGCATCCTGATTATCAACGTCAGGGAGTGGCGACTCACCTGCGCCAGCACCTCCAGACTACGGCTATTGTCAAAGGCAATCCGGGAAAATTTACAGTCAATTCATCGTTGAATGCCGTTCCGTTTTATACCCGATTCGGGTTTCAGCCCAATGCTGAACAGCAGATAAAAAATGGCATCCTGTTTCAGCCTATGCAATGGTTAACAGGTAGCTAAAGCAACCGTTACACCCCAAAAGCGAAAGGACCATACACTTTAATGAAAGACACAGTGAAACATTTCCCTATCGGGTACCAACAAATACTTGAGGAAACAGTCAAAATTAAATTTGATCAATTGTCAGACCCATTGCCGGGGTCACTATTGGCTACACTTTCCGCTTCCAAGCCTAATGGACGATTCCTTGAGCTAGGCACTGGGAGCGGGTTATCTACTGCCTGGATACTTCATGGCATGGATGTTCATTCATCCCTTACAACTATAGATAACAACGAGGAACTGGTAGCTATCGCCAACAGGTACCTTGGTAATGACCAACGCGTCAGCTTTGTTGTTGGCCAAGCTGAAGAACTGATCAATAATACCGAGCCGGAATCCATTGATTTTATTTTTGCTGATACCTGGCCTGGCAAATATCATCATCTGGAAGAAACATTGGCGTTATTAAAAAGTGGCGGACTCTATATTATTGATGACATGCTGCCACAAGACAACTGGCCTGATGGGCATGCTGATAAAGCCAGCAATCTTGTTCAATATCTTGAAGCCCGAGATGATTTTTTGATGACCCAAATAGGCTGGTCGACAGGGATCATCATTTGCACTAAAAGGGCTTAAAGGTTCATCGTTTCGGCATGTACTTACTTACACACTAAATTCCTATTTTGAGGTTCATCTTGAATGCTGCAACAGGAAATATACGATTAATTCTCCGCCTGGAAGGCCTTGCCATTCTGGTTGCTTCGACTTTTATGTACCACAAATTTAATTTTGCATGGCCAACCTATTTTTGGTTTTTCCTTTTACCTGATGTGTCTTTTACAGGTTATTTGTTTGGCCCACGTGTCGGCGCTATTTCGTACAATCTTGCCCATAGTTATTTCGGCGCAATTGCTTTAACTATTGCGGGCGTAGTAATGGCAAACTCACTGGTACTTACTGGTGGGCTTATTTGGTGTTCACATATCGGTTTTGACCGTGCGCTTGGCTATGGATTGAAATATGCGCAGGGATTTAGTTACACCCATTTGGGTCAGATAGGTAAACAGGTTTAACTTACTGAGGCCCTCATGTTAACTATTATCGCGTCTTGCTCCACGCTATCACCAACGGAATTACTATGAGGCTGGACAAATGAAAGCTACATAGATCGGCCGAGGATCTTTTTATTAATTTTTACATATTAACATTTGACGATGTCATAATGATGATGCTTGCCGGTGAAAGCGTTTCACTCGTAATATTCTGCTATTTAGTACTATTCAAGGATTCTGTATGTATTCAGCAACTTTCATTTTTGATAAGAAACAATTCGATGAAAAGTTTTATCAGCTTGATCTAGAAATTGCGGAAATCGCCAAAAAAACTGTCGGTTACATTGGTGAGGAAGCGTGGGAAAATCCTGATAATGGTCGTATTTCCAATGTATATTATTGGGAAACGCTTGATGGTCTTCAAGAATTAATGAAAAACCCTAAACATCAGGAAGCTAAAGCTGCACAGAGTAATTGGCTGAATGGTTACCAAGTCATAGTCTCTCAAGTTATACGCGCATATGGTGATGGTATTATTCAACACCCCACATCCGCATTTGTTAATTCCAATCACCCAAACGCTAACACATAACCGGCACGAAATTACAGAACCCATGGTTTCTGCTACGTTAACTATAAAATGAAGAGACTTGCGCTTTTATTCATAGGTATTTATCAACGACATATTTCGCCACACAAAGGCTTTACCTGTGCATATAGATCACATACAGGTCTGGCCAGTTGCTCGGCTTTAGGCTTTCGCGCTATTCAACGCTTTGGCGTCTTGGGCGGGATTGTCATTCTGCGAAAACGACTGGATAAATGTAGCGAAACGCATCACCGTCACCTTGCCACACATCGGGATTGGCACCGACAAGGAGGATTTTGTGACTTGCCTTGCGATCTGCCATGCGATACTAGTTGTTCAGACGCAGGATGCAATCTGCTATCAAACTGTGGCTCGCCAGGTGATTGCAGGGACTTTTGGTCATCACGCAAAAAGCGGGGCAAGGAACAATGGGTCCATATAGCACCCAACACCCAGCATAATCGAGCCGCAAAAAAACATTAATCTTGCGACAAAACCAACCAAGGCGTACAAGCATGCAAGCTGACAACTTCGAACTTCAAAACTACCTCAACCGAATTGGTTTTTACGGCGATGCACAAGCCGATATTGCCACTGTTACCAATATGATGAGGTGTCAGTTATTTTCTGTGCCATTTGAAAATCTGGATGTTCAGGCCGGGAAAGTAGTCTCTCTGGTTCCGGAGGAAATCGTTGACAAGATTCTTAATCGAAATCGTGGCGGTTACTGTTACGAGGTTAATGGGCTTTTTGCCATGGCGCTGCAAGCATTAGGTATTCCTTACCAGTTTGTTGCTGCACGACCTATGTTTTACCCTGTTAAAAGGCCAAAAACGCACATGGCTATTGTGCTGAAACTGGATGGCGAAGAATGGCTGTGTGATTTGGGATTTGGCAGTTATGGCATCAGAGCACCTATGCAGCTAAATATCCTGGATGTTAACGTCAAACAGGATTCAGATACATTTATGTTGAGCAAAACAACGGAACACGAATATTTATTAAAAGCGCTCGTTGAAGGAGAATGGGCCAATCAGTTTGCGTTTGATCTCTCTCCACAAGAGTGGATTGATTTTACCCCTGCCAATTACCTCAATTCCACACACCCTGATGCTATTTTTGTTAAAAAATTACTGGTTGTCCTTCATAACCCAGCTGGGAGAACCATATATTTCGACAATATACTTAAAACCATCAAAAATGGAAAAGTGGAAAAATTATCCATTGCGCCAGAAAATCGTGATGCCATTTTGGCCGACAAGTTTAAACTGACTGATTTTTAGGCGATACAGAACACTATCATGACTTGACTGTGCAAAAGAATATAGCAGAGCTTGGGGTTACTTTGCCCAGCTCGCAAATAGTCGGCAATGCTGTTTTTGCTGTTTAGCCAAAAATTCTGCTAAGTGGCTGGCGCTTTCTGGTTTTTGACAATATTTAAAATTCAGGAGCCGCTTAATTAACCGCAGAGGCGCTGAGGCGCGGAGAAAGACAAGGCTTTGTGAGAGCATACAGCCTCGCCAGATAACAAAGCATCACCGCTTTATGTTAAATGGCACTTCAACTCTGCGCCTCTGCGCCTCCGCGGTGAATATACAACGTTTCGCAAGCCTCCTGAAAAACACACCAACGTGTTGTTACAGCTGTTCAAAGAAAAATTAGTAAGCAGTTACTTATAACCTGCACCATAAAGGTAATGGGAGAATTGCGCAAAGTCACTGCTGACCCGGCGGAACAGGTTATCCAGACTGATAATGGCCTGCTCTACAATATTGATTGCAATATAAGGCTGCTCTACTTTCATGCGTTTATACATGGCGCGCGATAATTTGAGCACCTGGGTTTTAGGTGCTTTAGCAACCAGACGAACTGAACGAGGCTGTTTATCAAAGAAAGACATGACGCCAACCAGACCACCTGAAGCAGCGCGAACCACTTCACCTTCTTCTCCGCGTTCGTCAAACGTCACTGCGATTTCACCTTTGACCACCAGGTACAATGAATCGCCCACATCACCAATATCCGACAAAATCTCGCCTTTTTTCAAATCCATTAACGTCAAATAGCCTAACAGTATGTGAATTTCCCCAATTGTCAGGGAATCGCATAAATGTTGATGGCTTAGAAACTGTGTTAAGTGAATTTGATCCAGATCAGTGCTTGCGGCCTCTTTCGATGGCATGTTTGTTCTTCCTTAGCTAATCACAAAAGACTATTATATGCGCCGAAACCAACCACAGCAAAACCTTGCAGGCTTTGCACCGCTTTCAGGTTGATTTTCATACATTCTTGCTTCTTATTTTCCACTAATTTGCCTTGATAATGTTGCATTTAAAGTTGGTGATATGTCATTTTTATTGTAGATACAGCATTACACTCTCACCCTCGCCTTTGAACCAACCCACAACACCCTTGCAATTCAGTTAATTCTTACCCTTGCCGAGCGCACAAAAAAAAACGGCCCGGAGATTACCCGGGCCGCGAAAGGTTTGCCTTACGAATGTTTTTTTACGTTGCCTCGCCTATTAAATCAGAGGACAGGTTGCGGGCGATGCGCCTTTGATCGGCTGAATCATCTTGAAGTTATAGCCAGGTGGGTTGATGGTGGGCAGACGCTTCACCGTCAGGCGATGGATCGGCAGGTTAGTGCTGGTTACCAAACCACCCAGGTTGCCCTTCAGATACTTGACAACTGCCTCACTGACGTCCATCACGTCCAGACTGTTAGGCAGCGGAGTACCGGCAGCCACACCCGGACCAGCGACCTGGACGATAGTGCCATCTGTCTTCACAACCTGAATCGCGCGGCCGCGGCAGGGGTTGCAGTTGTTGATTGTGACAGGATCATCTGCAAACCAGTAGCCAGTAACCGTGTAGCCACCGTGAGGTGCGGCACCTGTAGAAGGCAAGCACTGCTGGTAGGTCGAGCTGGTAGTGCGGTTGTCGTAGAGCTCGTGGTCGTCCATTGCAACGCCGTTGACTTTGATATTGCTGCCGCGATTAGTGCTCCAAGGCGCGGTTGGATTCGCTAGAGTCGGCCCGGTAAGAAGCGTCGGGGGAGAGACCATGAAGCCGTCGCACGCATCCACATCATAGTTCACGCCGTGGTAGCCAAACATCCAGCCACCCGTCCAGTTGCCGGGATTCGGATCGAAAGTTCCACCAATCGATTGTTCGATCGCGAATTTCAGGTCAGCACCACAGGCCCTGTCGGTCCTGCCAAGCTTGGATGCAATGGGGATATAGTGGTAGATATCCTCCATGGTAATAGCGCCACCCGGGGACACGTGAGTGCCATAGCGGAAGCCACGCAGGGACGACGACTGAGCCTGGCCAATGGCAGCCATGGCATCGGCGATCAAGTCATGGGACGTGCCTTCGACCACGCCTGGCATGTCCTCAGTCACGAAGTTGGAGCGATGCAGACCCACCTGGGTATAGGCGATTACCTCGTCCACTGGACGCATTAGCATGGTGGTATTTCCACCCACTGACACAGTCTGGCCGGGCACGAAAGTACCCGTCACGAAGGGCGCGCGCGCCTTCACAATCCTGGCAGCAGTGGCCAAGTCCGGAATAATGTCGCTGGTGATAACGTTCTGTTTAAAAGCCCACTTGGTGATCACGCCGTTCAACACTGTCAAGTCCATTTTGCCAAGGACAGTGCCGTCCTGACCTTCCTCGACAAGCAGGGTCTTGTGACCATCAGGGTTCGTAGCAACGATTGGAGCAACTGTTTTCTCGTGCATATCGGAGTTCATGATCACGTCTGGAGCGGGAGCGAGGGTCTCAGCGATCTGAACGTCACGTCCCAGTTCCAGTTCAGAGATCATGACCACCACATCCGCCTTCTCGACTTTGCGTAGCTTGTCGACAAAGCATGGCACTTCGGTCTTGCCATCGGTGAACAGGTAGTTCTTGGTGACGATGGTGCCGACAGCATTGATAGCGCGCGCCGTGGTCATACCCAGGATACCCACCTTCACGTTACCGACCTGCTTGGTCATATAAATGGGCAGCACACGCTTGAGCGGACGAACCAAGCCGGTGGCCGGATCAGTTGCCGTCGCACCGCACACGGCTGTGTCGTCAAACTGGTTGGTGTAGTAAAGGTTGGCGGCCATAGCATTCCAATTAGCGAGCGGAGCAACAGCTGCGGTTGTCGCAGTAGCCGGGGTGCCCTTGAATAGCTCCTCGAAGCGAGCAGGGCCGTAGAGGAAGTCCCAGTTGCCCGGGGCAAAGGCGGTATAACCGAACGGGTTGAGTACATCGACCATAGCTTGTCCGCGGCTGAACAGGGCCTCACCGGAACCTTGAACAGTATCACCGGTGTTGAACAGCAGAGAGTGGTCGTAAGCCTTGCAGCCACTGCAATCAGCGTACGTGGAAGCCGTGCGGAACTCTTTGATCTTAGTATACATGCGTGCCAGGCCGCCTTCCCAGTACTTGCCAATGGCATCACTGCGCAGATTAGGGCGCGGCAGCATGTGTCCGTGAATGTCGCCGGTTTGAAGCAGGGTCACAGTGCCTGATCCGGCCTGAACCGGTGATATTGCCCCGGCTATTGCAACGCCAAGCAGCGCAGTCGCTGCTTTTAATTGAATGTTACGCATAGAATCGCTTTATCCTTTTAAAAGTTGTTGAAAGGTGAGGTGTTGCCAGCCCGATTTCTTGCCGAAGGCATGACCTCATCATGATCATTTCAAGCAAAATGTATACCTATGCATATTTTTGCTCTGCGTATCGCCTGCAATACTGTATAGACAAGCAAATAAATATAATTAATAGAATTAGTTGGCGTTAATACTTTTGTAAAATAAATAGACTTAAAATATAATTGCGCAAAAAATTTATAGAAAATCGGGCGGAAATTCATGCCCGAAATGATAATACTTACCCGAAAAGTAACTGCGAAAATTGCAGGTATCTTGGTCTACTCGCAGTTAGGAGGGTGTGTTTGAATCCGTTGTTACTGTTCTCGCCGCCTTATCCTCGCCGCCTTGCTTTCCTTTTAATTTTCCATCATAAGGTTTAAACCACTAGCTTTAGCCGGTTAGCTTTAGCTACGATAAAATGCCGCATAAAAGGAGGTGCGTCATGGAATGTAGATATTGTTGTCATAAGGCTTTTCAAATTGAGTATCACTTTGTATGGGTGACGAAGTACCGTTACAAAGTACTGAGAGGAGAGATTGCGGAACCCACTCGGGAGTTGCTGCAAAAGGCCTGCGAAGCCTTTTAGATCAGCATAGTAAAAAGATTGGCGAGCATGGATCATGTGCACATTCTGGCTAGTTGCGCACAGACCATGGCGCCAAGCGAGATTATGAGGCGGATCAAGGGGCGCACATCGAGCTGCTGTTCGAAAAGTTTCCGCTCCTGAAAAAGAAATATTGGGGCAGGCACTTTTGGTCAAGAGGGTACTTTTGTGCCACGGCAGATCAGATGACGAAAGATCTGTTAAAAACCAGTTTTACCATTCCATACGCCAGCGACTGAATATACGACGATGGGGTGGTGCCATGCTTCTACACCCAGATAAAGACCTTCCAATGATAGTAATAGCGCGCATTGAGCCAATGCCTAGATCAGCTAATACGCTGGCGAAACCGAGACCATGAATTAAGCCGAAGAAAAACGCAACTATCCAGCGTCCGCCTACGAACAGGGAGATGTTATTTAACGCGACTAACACGACTGAGGCGGCAATCGCTGATTTTACCAATCACGTTTGAAGAGCTACCCTAGCGTTGCTAGGCTTAAAGTGACCGAATGCGCTACCATAAAAGCGCTGACATACGGAGAAAACAATACGTTATGAGCGCATTTAGCGCCGCGTTATAGCAAAAAAAACATCACAAATATACTATTTTTTGGCACATTAACTTTGCGCCTCTGCGTCTCAGCGGTGAATATGAAAAGTTGCCTAAACCGCTCGATAAACACACAAACCAGTTCATGATTGACTAGAAAATATCGCTCGCTTAGTAGGATGAGCATAATTGATATTCAGGAACTATTCTATTTTTTTGAATATTTTGTGAGTGAAAATGAACAGAAGAAATATGCAGGTTAGCAAGTTCCCTCTACCTCGTGGGAGAGGGAACTTGCGACTATTCGGTTATTTTAGGAATTGGCATTTTATTTCTTTTGCCAGCATCGCTCTGTTTCGCAAAGATGGCGTACATACTCACCAGTGGCGGTGTTTTGAAATTCTTTTACCGTGCCTTGCATGGATTCAGGCACTTCCGCCAGGGCAGGCAGACTTATTCCATATTGGCGCGGCAACACAAAAGGCGCCATCATACATACCAGACTCAAGTCAGCCGCACTGAATCTGTCGCCAACCAGATACTTCCTGCCATCACTGAGCAAGCCATCAACTTTCCGGATGATCTGCCGAGACTGGTTCACACCCTCTTTGACCTTTTCATCATCGGTGTGCAGCATCTTCACGACAAATGCTTTCAGAAAAGGAAAACACACCGGGCCCAGTGTTTTTTCAAATGAAGATATGCCTTGCGACGCGATTTTCAGAATTGCGCGTGGATGTTGCAGGTAATGAAAATAGACCCATCGCCTGCTTTCCACCCCAAGCTGCTCATCAAACAAATCTTCCAATTCATCTACTTGCTGTCTTAGCGAACGATCTTCCGGATAGAGCCGGGATTCTTTCGCTGCATAGCTGTCCAGATACTTGAGAATTGCTGTTGAATCGGTTATCACATATTTGCCATCTTGCAGCACCGGCACCTTTTTTCCGCCACTCATCCAGTAGGCGTAAGGATAATGAAATCCTTGCAAATGCGGCTCTTCCTGATAAGTAATCCCGTGCCGAATAAGTGCCCACCGGGCTTTTTCACAATAGTGGCTAATAGGAATGGTTAACAGTTTCATCATCACGATCACCTTTTATTTTGGCACGGTGGCTACAAAACTCGGACGCTGTTTCATGCTGTTGTACCAGTTGCTGACGGAAGGGTACTCATCCAGTTCATATCGGCACATTTCAAGGTAAGCAATATTGGTTACTGCTGCCAAATCAGCCAGCGTTATGGCATCACCACACAAATACGTTTGTTTGCTCAAAAGATCATCCATAACAGGGAGAATTTTTAGCAACCATTTCTTTCCGTCTTCTATAGCCTGCTGGTTCCCGTTTTCACCGGCAAAGTGCGTATTAAACATGATCTTTCCGGCTTCTGGCCCTAATCGGGTCTGGCTCCAGTCCAGCCATTGGTCTACCTGTGAGCGAGATTTCGCTTCGCGGGGATACCACGATTCAGCTTTATGTTTGTCGGCAAGATAGCGCATGATCGTATTGGATTCCCAAAGCACAAAATCATCATCTTCAATCACAGGGACTTTGCCATTGGGGTTTAGTGCCAGATATTCCGGGGAATACTGCTCCCCGTTCATCAGGTCTACCATTTGATAGGTATACGGAATTTCACATTCTTCGCAAAACATTTGCACTCGGCGTGCGGCATTGGAATAAGGGTGTCCGTACAGTTTCATGATTTCACTCCTTTTTGAAAATCAGATAGCCAAAAGAAACAAAGCAATGGTCCACGCCCCACCCACAACGAAAGCCAAGGTTCGTGGCACACCTAGGAGCCTGTCGGACTTAAATGAAATCGGCTTCAAACGCATTCAGATGCGCCCAGTGTGCGCGTTGCCGCCATCCGGATAACTTGTCTTCAAATGAACGGGGCGCAAGGTTAGCGGCCACACTGTAAACCGGCCAGCGCCATGACATACTCCAGACAAAAGGTAACAACCCTGAAATAAATATGCACCATTACGCTATGCTCATCATGATCTCCTTGCGAGGAAAGTTGGGACATCCACTTTTCAATTAAATTACCCAGGCATCTTTGCAAAACGCGCCTGATTATTGCTTCACGATTTGTTTTTTCTTTACGGGGTAATTGCCCAGCAATTCCAACCCATTTCCAACACTTGTTTTTTGTAGCACTAAAACTTTAAACATCAAATGGTGCAATGAAGTGTCCACTTTTTCCCAGCCTGTTGTTATAAATCCCACATTACCAAACTGGCCTGGAATATTTTCGGGTTCATCCACGCGCTTGCGGTCATCCAGCAGGTATAAATGCGGCTCAACAGGCAGACTTTTTTCAAGTTCAAGTTGCACCATCAGCAAGCCGTAGGCACTTTCAATTCCAAACCGTTGCTCTGTCCCTTTATTAAACAGCTCCTTATCCTGATTCATTTCTCCGCTTATGGTAATGACAGGTTTACCGGAACTGTTAATGTGCAGCGCGGGCAGCGATGGCGCATCATTCCAGTCGATGGTTGTCAGCGTGCTTAAATCAGAAAAAAACCAGGATAACTTGAAGGGAAGATCAATCAGCGTATCCATTTGCAAACCATTGGCGTAGATCACGTAGTCGATTGTCAACGACGGGCTTTGCAAGTAACCAAGCACTTTTACAGAATTAAGCGTTCTGCGTATCACCCGCACCGGACCATCTTTCACAGCGATGATGCGCGAGCGATAATCCGCCTGGGTACGCACAAAATCAATCCCGAGTAATTTTCCGTGATGACGAATTTTCATGGTGTCAACCACGTTCTGACTCCATTTACTGGCGTCGTCCACATGCCATTGTAGTTTATCTATCAAAAAGGGTTGAGACTTTGAAAATCCGATCCTGTAAATGCCGGTTTCAATAGCGTCCTGCGCCGCATCATATACAACATAATCTTTGGTCACTTCTTCTGGGCTATCTGCCGTTATCACTTGCAGATACACCCACTTTCTTTCACCTGAGTTGAAATCAACAATGCCAATTTCGATAGTTTGCAGCAGATTGCCAGACTCTGCCCCAGGACGCAGGCGTTCTCCTGCATCGCTCAGCATGAAGACACTTTCATCCGTAGCTTCAAGCAATAACGCGCTATTGTCATCCCTTGAAGGAAAGATATAACGGCCCTTGGCATCCCGTTTATCAATTTGAAAAGGGATTATTTTTTTCACGCCACCCTGCCAGCTAACAGCACGTATCATTGCCGTGGGCTTGCCGATCAGTGAAGCAAGTTCACCGCCTGAAATAACCACGGGCGCAGCGGGCAGGGAAAAAGATGCATGTATCGTCAAAAGCGGCATTGAGACCACTGCTGCACTTACTGGCAAAGCCGCAGTTAAAGTTACCGTCACAAATAACCAACGAAAATACGCTAACATCCCAGCATTCAATTTTTTCATGGCACTCACTATCATCCATATAGTTTTAGACCAAATTCAAAATACAACCAGCGACCTAATGTTTACATTGACTACATAATTAAAAATAATAGACCTCGATGTTTCCACTGTCAACTTCTATTGTAGAATAGAAAATAAGCCGACACTAAAATAACTCAACGTCTTTTATCATGATGAAAGCTCAACCTAAAGACAGTTACCATCACGGTGACCTGCGCAACACTTTAATCAGCATAGCCACGCAACTACTTACCCAACATGGGGTAGCCGGCCTGAGCTTAAGATCTGTTGCCAAAGAAGCGGGGGTAAGCCATGCAGCCCCGTATCGCCATTTCAGGGATAAGACTGACTTGCTGGAATCCATCGCCATGTCTGGCTACAGCCGCTTGACAGATGTTTGTCAAAAAGCAGTAAAAAACCATCCTGACAACCCCCAGCATCAATTATTTGATGCTGGAATTGGCTATTTACGCCTTGTCATGGATCAACCAGAAATCGCTCACCTGATGTTCAGCGGCATGCTGTCTCAAGAAAACTGCGGGGAAGGGCTAAAACAATCTGGCTCAATAGCAGTCCAGAGCCTGGCGCAGATCATCGAAAACGGAAAGCAGTTAGGCCTGTATACAGAAAACAAAACCGAAGACCTCACCCTTACCGCCCTGGCCTGCGTACATGGTATTGCCATGATGATACTTGGCGGATTAATTAAACGACCTGAATCTAAAACACAACTTCAAGTGCTTGGGGAGCGAATTTACAACACGCTATTGACAGGCCTGCTGAAGCGTTAAAAATTGATTTAACGCCAATATATTGATATCTAATATTATTCAGGAAGACTCCACACTGCGTGATCCAACGTAAGCACATTGAAAAGCAATATTGAAATCACCGAATATTTCATGTACAAACATGGCCTGAATATTCTTTTGACATATGCCGGTTTATACAACACAATGAGCCAAAAAAGCATCGAAAAGATGCCTGATTATTATAAAAACTGATGGATGAGCAATTGCCATTCAACATTTGGGGCCCAACATGAAACTATTCTCTTTCTTCTTTGCACTATGTTTTTTTCCATTTTCATCCTTGGCAGCCGTCAACCCAGAGGATACTGCCAAAGCAATTCGATCGCTTGAATGGCATATCGGACCGAAAACAGAGCAAGTGGCATCAAAGGCCACATTAAAAACAGATTCAAATCTAGCGTTCCTGGATGAAGTAAACAGCAAGAAATTCCTTGAATTAACAGGAAATATTCCTGATTCCGGGAATTTTATTCTTTTCTCTACAAAGAATAACTGGTGGGCAACATTTTCGTTTGACCCAACGGGCTATGTTAAGGATGATGAAAAAATAGACCCTGATGCGCTTCTTCAGCAGCTGAAAGATAGCGATGAAGCTGCAAACGAAGAAAGAAAAAGGCTGGGAATAGCCCCATTACGCACCGAAGGCTGGTATGTCCCACCGCATTATGATGCCGAGTCAAAGCGGCTGGAATGGGGACTAAAACTTAGTAGTGAAGGACACACAATTTTGAACTACACCATTCGAGTATTGGGAAGAACAGGTGTAATGAATACAACGCTTGTTTCAAGTCCTGAGACTTTAGATGAAGATGTTAAAACTTTCAAGGCAGCTCTGCCCGGGTTTGAATTTAATAGCGGAGAACGTTATGCTGAATTTAAACAAGGGGATAGAGTAGCTGAATTTGGTTTGGCTGCCCTCATTGCTGGTGGAGCTGCTGCTGTGGCGACGAAAAAGGGTTTCTGGGCAGCAATTGTTGGTTTTGCTGTTGCTGCCTGGAAAGTGGTAGCAGTAGCGGTGATAGGTTTATTGGCCTGGGTGCGCTCGATCTTCAAAAACAGATCGTGACAATATCATTCGAAACATGGTTAGTGCTAGGTATTATCGGATTCTATTTATTTGATTCTGCCATGTTGCTCTTTTCCAATGAACTGGTATTCATTGAAAAAAAGGGCAAATGGATTTTTGCATGCCCAGAATCCCGCTGGCAACTCATGAGGAAAATTCCGTATTTACCCAATCCTTTAACGCCTGGAAAAGCCTTGTTCCGCGTGAGTTGGTTACTTTCTAAAACTGACGAGCAGCAAGAAAGCCGGGAAGCATTGCAACGTTTTCTAAATGCGTTCAGCCCATTACGCCTCATGACATCCGTCCTTTTCATATTGCTCATGATCGGCATTCCAATCGTACTGTATTTTTTTGGCACAGGATTAGGATTTCTTCTGCTAATTGGACTTATTTATCTCATCATTGTAATCATGTTGACCCTGATTTATCGACAAAAGGAAACATTTGGGGTTTCTGGAAACGTCATTGCGAAATTGGCATTTGATTCTTTAGCATGCCCTCCTTTCGCACTTAACTTGATAAGAAAAATAACCTTGCGTTACGCATTCTCAGGAGACCCGATTAGTTTTTATCGCGAAGTTTCGGACCCTAATCATTTTGCCCAGTTAATACACTCTTTATGTCAGAGAATAGATGAGATGATCGATTTTGAAGATGAAGCCAGTCCACGATACAGCGCGCTTAAAAGCTATAAAAAAAATATTGCGGGTATGGTTTCATGACAGCCGAAGAAATCATTTTTATTGTCGGCGGCCTGTTGGCTGGTTACTGGATTGTTATGGCCCTGCTCGATAAAATATCCGGGACTTCAGTTAAAACTGTCTCCGAAAGCAATAATGAAACATTCATTCGTCAGGAGAAAGCGCCACACGAGGTGCAGGATAAAGACAACAATTCTTACGAAAAAAATCACATCCCTGCAAACTGGTTCAAAATCCTGGAAATTGCCGAGAGCGCTTCATCTGACGAGATAAGAGTGGCTTACAAACAAAAGATATCTCAATACCACCTGGATAAAGTCTCGCAAATGGGATCAGAAATCCGGGAACTTGCTGCATATAAATCAAGGGAAATCAATGCAGCTTATGATTATGCATTGAAGTTACGCCAAGAACTGTAGATACAAACTCTGTTTCAATTGATTTCATTTCGCTTTAATCAGGGAAAATCGCTGCGCCCCACAAATTCAGGCTAAAGTTGCTGATAAAACGACACAAAATAATTGACGCTGGCATTTTTATATCTCACAATATGATTCTATTGACCACTATAATCTTAACATCGCCATAACCAAAACAATATTCAGGCAATACGGCGAGATGGCAAAAAACCTGAAATTATTAACCGGAAAATATAAAAAATGAAATTAAAATCCATTGTTATAACAGCATTGCTGGCTGGCATGCCTCTAGTAACACAAGCTGCGCTAGTAACAAAAACATTTATTGCGTCAATCAATGATGGTGCGCTCAAAGGCAATTATGGGACAGGCAGTTTTACTTATGATGACGCTCTGGTCATTACGGGAAATGAAACACTTAACGCTCTAGATGGTTTAAAAGTTAATTTTTCTTTTGATGGCCAGGTTTTTAACGAGACTAATGATAGCGGGTTTGGTAGTATATATACATTCCCTGAGCTCTCATTTGCAAACTTCCAAGCAAATGATCTTAATTACCAGTTGGACAATGGTGTGAATGGCGTTCTTTTCACGAACCCAGCTATTCAGGGAATGTACACAAAAGGGCTGACTGCTTCTACAAGCGGTTATGATTTCACAAGCTCCCTCACAGTGACGTCTGTACCCATTCCCGCATCAATCTGGTTGCTGTTTTCAGGTTTGACCGGTCTTCTGGTAGCAGGGAATAAAATCAAGAAATCAAGTACATTCTGAGTTATTTTTACTTGGCGACCTGGTTCGGTGAATTCATGCAATCCAGTTTCACTCAGAACACCTGATTACGTCGCCAAACACTTAGCTACTTTTTATGTTGCTTCTGATTTCACAAATCAATTCGGTATAAAGCCAGGATACTATTTTGGGACTGGATACCGTTGAAACAATACTTTGGGCAGAAAGTGAATTTGGCATCCCCATCCCGGATGAGGACGCGTCAACCATACTTACTGTTGGGGAATTTTCACTGTACATCCACCACCAGCTTGTTTTGAAAGATGGCACAATGGCCATATCCGAACCTCAGATTTTCAGGGCCATTAAAAATTACCTTGCCAGTCAATTCAAGATCAGACCTGAAATTATTGTTCGCAACGCAGCTTTCGTCAAAGACCTTGGCTTGGAATAATCTCAAAAGCCAACCCATTTGAACTAAGCTATAAACATGCTGAGTTCTGAAGAACAATCTGAATTTTTGAGCGCTATTGAAACAGTGCAGCAAGCTGCGCTGAACCAACTTTGTTCTAATCAGAGCATATCGCATGCCATTACCTTTATCTCAAAATTGCAACTCAGCGTGGACCATGTTGTCCAGACTTCATTTGACAGACAAACCATCGACTGCAAAGCTGGTTGTAGCCATTGTTGTAATGTGCGTGTTGAAGCGCTTGAACCCGAGATTTTTTTTATTGCTCAGGAACTGAGAAAAAATCCTCCAGATATACTTGAGGATGTGATTGAAAGTTTGCGTCAGCATGCTGCCACAGTTAAAGACGTTTCCATTCAGGATTACCACTTCCAATGCCCGTTTCTGAAAGATCATTTGTGTTCGATCTATCCTGTTCGCCCTGCCGTCTGTCGAAAAGTGCACTCTTTTGATGTTGAGAAATGCAAAACACCTGGTGCTAAAATTCCGCAAAGTCTGAATATCATTTTAAAATCTGACGCGCTGATAAAAGGTATGGCTAACGCGTACAACCAGGTCAAACTGGCTGCTTCAGGTCATGAAATCGGGCAAGCTGTCTTGCTTGCCCTAACTGACGAAGCGGCAGAAACAAAGTGGTATAACGGCGAGCCATTTTTTGGTTAGGTAGTAATCACCTTGGTTACTATTGCTCCCTGCTGCCGGGAGGCATTACCCCTTACCCATTTCTTTAGCATTCCGGATGCCGCAATGCCTTCGGAAGCATTCTTTTCTTGTATTATTATTAACATGATCTACCTTTATGAAGAGCGGCATATCGCTCACAAGGTATGTGCTCGCCCCCCCATTCATGACTGTTTGAGATTATTGCCAGATCTTGTCACGTTGCGGGGATAGGTTTTTCATCTTTAATTTCACAAGTGAAGGAATCATGCCCCAGAATATTTCGTGGCCTGCTAAGGCCAGAGAGCTGCATAACCACTATTTTGATTCTACCATATGGAATGATCTGCAATTCCGGGATGACGATATCGTGATTGCTACCTACGCTAAATCTGGTACTACCTGGATGCAGCAGATACTGGCGCAGATGCTTTTCAACGGCAACCCTGAGTTGTCCGTAGCTGAAATGTCACCCTGGCTGGATTTACGCATTCCGCCCAAGCAGGTGAAATTACCTGAGGTAGAAGCGCAAACGCACCGCAGGATGATTAAAACCCACCTTCCGCTGGATGCGCTGGTCTACTCGCCCAAAGCAAAATATATTTATATCGCACGTGATGGAAGGGATGTTTTATGGAGTATGTATAACCATCACGTTAACGCCAACCAGGCTTGGTATGAAGCTTTAAACAATACGCCTGATCGGGTAGGGCCTCCCATCGAGCGACCTCCCGGTGATATCCGTCAGTATTGGCACGACTGGATGGATAGGGATGGCCATCCTTTCTGGCCGTTCTGGGAGAATATTCGCACTTGGTGGCAGATACGCGAATTGCCGAACATTCTGTTTGTTCACTTCAATAACCTGAAAATCAACATGCCGGGACAAATGCGCCGCATCGCACATTTTCTGGACATTCCCATAGACGAATCACGCTGGGATAATATTGTGGAGTATTGCTCATTCGACTGGATGAAAAAAAATGCGATTAAGAGTGTGCCCCTTGGTGGTGCTTTCTGGGATGGAGGAGCCGAGGTTTTTATCAATAAAGGTGTGAATGGGCGTTGGGCAGATACGCTTAGCGCAGACGAGTCTGCCGCGTACGAAGCACGCGCCATTCGCGAGTTGGGGACTGCATGTGCTCACTGGCTTGCGACAGGGGAGATCGCTGCAAACAAAAACAATATGGCAAGTTAGTACTCGCTTCAATTTAAATGCCTTTACGCTGGCCTGTTCTGAAGTAAACTTCAAAGCAGGCCAAATGGTGATAACAAAACTAATTTCAGATTACAATTGTCTATCTAGCGCAGAAACATCAACCTCACAAAATGATTTCAAATCCTAATCAAGTGGAGTAATTATTGTGCGATTCATGTTGCTGATGATCCCAAAGGGATACGAAAAAGCTATTCCAGGGACCATGCCGGATGCCAAAGCTGTGGAAGCAATGATGGAATACAATAAATCGTTACAAAATGCTGGGGTACTGCTTTCGCTAGAAGGCCTGCACCCCCCTTCTATGGGTGCCCGCATCACATTCAATTCAGGTAAACCAATAGTCTCCAACGGCCCTTTTTCTGAGCTAAATGAGGTGCTGGGTGGCTACTGGATGATTAGGGCGAAGTCTCTAGAAGAAGCGATTGAATGGGCTGTACGCTGCCCGGCCTCGGCTAACGAGATCATAGAGGTTCGCCAGGTCCAGGAATTGGAAGACTTCCCATCCGATGTTCAGGATGCGGCGGCGGGATTTTCCGAGATGCAGCACCAGTCGACACAGACATAGAGAAATAAAGCATGAAGAAACATTTTTTCACATTCGTTATCTCCCTGATTATATCCATTTTTGCCAATTTGGCATTTGGACAGTCCACACAGCACGTCGAAGACATCGACACCCGTCCAGGCGTTAAACAAAGAATACTTGTTCTGACACCCCAAACCCCTAAAGCAGCGGTCATTCTTTTTGCAGGTGGGCACGGCGGATTACAAATTGCTTCTGATGGCACATTCAAATGGGGTGCAGGTAATTTTCTGGTGCGTACCCGCCAGTTATTTGCTGATCAGGATTTAATGGTTGTGCTTGTGGATGCTCCGTCTGATCGTCAAAGCCCGCCATTTCTCGCTGGGTTTCGCCAGAAGCCGGAACATGTGGCTGATATCAAAGCGGTAATCGCCTGGGTGAGAGCACAGACAAAAATACCAGTATGGCTGGTTGGCACCAGTCGAGGCACACAATCGGCTGCTTATATTGCAACAGAACTGTTGGGGTCAGACGGGCCAGATGGGTTAGTACTCACTTCCACCATTTTGAGTGACAACAAATCCCTGCCTGTGCCAGACTTACCCCTTTCGAAGATCACCATTCCTGTGCTGGTAGTACACCATGAACAAGATGGATGCAATCATTGCGCTTTCAGTGACATCCCCAAGCTGATGGGCAAGCTTGACAATATCTCACGACACGAACTTGTTACACTCACAGGCGGCCTGAGTCGCGGTGATCCGTGTGAGGCTTTTGCCTACCATGGATTTAATGGGCTAGAGCGTAACGCCGTAGGAAAGATAGCTGAATGGATGTTGACAAAATAATCGGTGAATTTCCAGCATTAAGTGCCAACAAAGCGCACTGAAAACAAGTAAATCTGTATGCGCGTAAAGCAGGCAACAGATGCGGAAGCTGATCACTCTTCAGGGTTGATCACTTCCCCTGCTCTTTGTGCTACCTGCACTTGATTACGCCCACCCCGTTTTGCCGCGAAGAGTGCCATATCCGCTGCAACAAGCAGCTCTGAACCATTACTGTCTGGATATTGCTCTGAACAAGCAAGACCCGCTGAAAGGGCACAAGTAAAATTTTTACCTTCGTGGCTAAAGCGCAAGGCAGCAAAACGCTGACGAATATCATCCAGCAGTATATGCGCATTTTTGGCATCACATTCCGGCAATACCACTACAAACTCCTCGCCACCATATCGTCCGATTATATCGGACTGCCGGAGCCGCTGACGCAGCAGCATAGCGGTAGATGAAATCACGACGTCACCTATCGCATGACCATAGCTGTCATTTACAATCTTGAAGTTATCTATGTCAAACATGGCTACTGTGACTGGTTTCGCACTGCGTCGCGCACGAATCACTTCAATATCAAGCGCCTCTTTAATGCTGGCATGTTTCAGTAGCCCGGTGAGGCTGTCTTTGGTGATTTGCGCACCTAACTGGCGGGCCCGCGTAATCCGAACACTCACAGCGGCTATTAGCTGCCCATCAGAAATCGGTTTGATCAGAAAATCATCTGCTCCACGATCCATCGCCTCTATCTGTCTGGCGAGGTCCGTTTCTGCGGAAAGGTACACAATCGGCAAGCTGGCCAAGTTATCATGCTGGCGAATCACGCCTGCCAGGTCCGGACCTGAATAAACAGGCATACGTAAGTCGAGCAGCACCAGCTCAGGCCGAAATGACTTTATTTTTTCGATTATGGCCTCCGGCTGATGCAAAACTGCTGCTTCCATCCCGGCACCCTGCAAAACCAGACGATAATATGCAGCAAGCTCCACGTCATCATCTACTATCAATACCCGTTGCGGTGGGGCAAGCCGTTGCTCGAATATATGCTGCATCCGGTTTACCAGAAGGGGAATATCCAGGGGTTTGGTGAAGTATCCCTCAGCACCCAGTTGTGAAGCACGCACTCTGCATTGAAAATCATCTGACGAGGAAATAAATAGCAGCGGACATTCAAGATTCAGCAGCGCCTGGGGCAAGGTAAACGCTCCCGGGGGTACACTTTCCTGCTCAAAATGAACATCCAGAAGCAGCATATCAGGTTGCTCACGCTGAACAGCTTGCACAACATCTTCGATACTTGCAAACAAACGAACCTTATAATTAAAAGATTCAAGTTGGCGTAATAGCTCATTGCCGAGAAAAGCTTCTTTTTCCATTAACCAGATGTTGTAGCTCTGGCCTGGTACTTTATCAATGTTCGCAGCAATAACCGTCTCTTTTGGACGATCAACCTCTGCCATGGTTTCTCCTAATGCAGCCACATATGCCGCAAAAGCGAGTCGCGTCTGCCTGTCGATATCATCCAGCAAACCTGCCAGCATTCCTTTAATCTGCTGCTCCAGGTTTCGGGCACGCTTACTTAAGGCAGCAAAACCAAAAGTTCCACCAGAGCCCGCCAGTTTATGGAGCCGGTGTTGCAATTCAACCAGACTCTCGCGCTCAATCTCACCCCTGCTCAAACCAGCAGCAAGTGTATTCAGCGCATCCAATTCAGCCGGCAAACGAATCAGATAGTCATTACGGAGCTGAGCCAGCTGTTCAGACACCATGCCTGCCGTAAGTTTTTTCTTCATCCTTTACATCTCCCTTATAGTCTGCTCATTGTAAACTAAAGCCTGTTTACTTGCAGACTGAGCGATCATTCAGATGTCTTTTGCAGCATATTGAGGCCACCGATCATGCCTTCCACGCGACGCTTGATTTGATCTCTTACTTTTCGATAGCTTTCATTCTGACTGACTTCAAAACCAGCCATTTCAGCAGGGTCATCAAAAAAATAACTTCGTTTTTGCACTCCCTGCGGCAACGGCGGACACTGAACTTCAGCCATCTTGTCCATGAGCACTACCAGATCAGCCCATTGAAGCCGCGCTTCGCTCAATTCGTCCAGATCATCGCCCGTGCAGCTCACGCCAATCTCTTGCATGACGAATGAAGCCACCAGATCATAGCCCTGTTTTTTAAAAACTGCAGGCCGTCCTTCCATCCAACTCACCCCCAACTGATTAGCAAAACATGAAGCCATCAGGGACCGACTGCCATTTCCGCTGCTCAAAAACAACACGCGTGCTTTTCGCTTATAGCCCAACCCCGTTTTTCCTTATTCATTTTTTTCACATATCAAGACCACTATAACCACTTGTTCGCACTTGGTAAAAGTATCACAGTAACGAACCTATCTGGATTTTACATCCGAACGGGGTGTTACTCGCAATCACATCGACTAATTGCTTGAGAAAAAAGGAAAAGAAGGTATGATTAAACAGTAATATCAATAATTCACATATTCGAATTGTTAGTAACTACCCGAAACAAGACTATCTGACAAGGCATACACTGATGAATATTCGCTGGTCATTCGCACTCATACTCGCGTCTCTCTTACTTACAGCCTGCGATGAAAGCAAGCCTAACAAACCACCTACCCCTCAAGTCAAAGCACCTTCCGCCCCTGTGTTATTTGGTGACCAGAGAAAAGCACTCGACAAGGCAAAAGGTGTAGAAAAAACCCTTGAAAACCAGAGCCAGGAACAACGTAATGCTATAGACAACGCAGCTCAATAACACTCAGTTTTCTGTAGCTTTCAAGACTCAGCAGTTGCGTATAAAGACTCACTTGCAGTTATTCTCTTGACTGCATTGCTGGATTATTTTGCCAGTAAAGACTATCCCACTCAGCCCATAGCATTGAGAATACTTTTTCAGGTTTATTTTGGGTCCTGAAGCAACTGACGAATCACCTCGCCGGCCAGCATCAACCCGAAAAGTGGTGGCATGTAACTGATTGTGCCATTAACTGCACGTGGACGACCTTGCCCATCAACCGGTTCAGGAGGAAGCGGCGCACTGCCTTTTTCATCAGAAAAAACCGTCAGCACTCCTTTTTTGATTCCATGACGCTGCAAGCGTTTGCGCATCACCCGAGCTAAAGGGCACATGCTAGTCTTGCTGATATCTGCCAACTGAATAGAAGCCGGATTTAATTTATTTCCCGCCCCCATACTGGAAGCCACTTTTAATCCACGCTGCACGCTGGTAGCAACCAGTGCCACTTTGCAGGCCAGCGAATCAATCGCATCGATCACGTAATCCACGTCATGGGGTACATGATCATGCACATTTTCCGTTGTCAGAAATGCGCGATGTATGACCACCTCACATTCCGGGTTAATGTCCTTGATGCGCGCCTGCATCAATTCCGCTTTGGATTGGCCTACGGTAGAGAGTAACGCCGGCAATTGACGGTTGATATTACTGGTCGCTATCTTGTCGTGATCTACCAGAGTGAGACGTCCAATTCCTGCACGGGCCAGTGCTTCAGCACAATATGAGCCAACACCGCCCAACCCTGCTACAAATATATGTTTACCTGCCAGCAAGGCAATGCCTTCATCGCCAAGAAGAATGTGAGTACGCTCGAACTGGGGGGGGATTGCTTTCATGGGTAAAGTTTACCTGCTTTCACTTTTAGTTGCACCTGAGTACATTTATCCAAACGCCATTCAATGTCAGATATGCCGAAATACAACTTGCCGGGAAATCAAACCAATGACAATGCAAGATACGTCTGAATAATCCTGGAAACCTTAGTTGGATGGGTTGGAGTGTGTTGTTTTTGGAGTGCAGGGCAAGGCGCACTGACGCAGAATGGTCATTCCATTTCAAGACGTTGCAATGCCGCCCTGCGCTACGAAAACTGTGCAATCCAACCCATAGCGGTCTCAACAACCTGGTGAATCAGGGAATCATTAAAAATGCTATTAGAATTATTTTGTTAAATGTTACGTTTAGCAGTTAACTGAGGTTTCTCAGGATAATTGACTGTGTGCAAAATTTGGTTGGAAATGAGAATATTCCAAATCAAAATCCGGTATTTCCGTAGCATGACCTCTGGTTGGAATAACACTTTCATGTCGCCAGATTATTGTTTCACTCCTGGTTGGAAATCAGGAAATTCTCTGACGGCGTCTGGCAGCACCTGACCCGTTTGAGCCGGTCATCTCTTGCCGTCAAACGTCCGTTCAGAAGCGTAAAGCAGTCAGATATTTGGTTTCAGATGGTTGTACGCACGTCCCTCTTGATAACTGTGGTTGAAGAAACTAAGCAATGGTACGAAATAGGAAAACTGCACCCACTAAGATGCAAAGTATTCCAACGAATTTTTTAAGGATCTGTGCATCGACGATGTGAGCAATATGGGCACCGAAAAATACGCCTCCTATTTCAAAGGGGGTAATTAATCCAGCGACTCCAAAATCGATTGATCCGTAACGAAGATTACCTAATGTACCTGATGTCGCTCCCACTATCTGAATAACCTGGCTTACTCCGATGGCTGTCAAGGCGGGAAATCCAGATAAAACCATTAAGGGCACAGATAACGCTGGACCACCAACTCCTGTCAGTCCGGAACCAAATCCGGCCACAGCGCCAATGCCTACCAATAGAAAGCGTTGCCTTCGAGCATGGCGCCCCCTTACGGCATGCGCTACCTTATCGCCGGCCCGAAGCGTATAAATTCCTGAAAAGATGATAATGATGGCCAAAATAAACGCCAAGAAATGGGCGTTCAACCTTGAATTTACCGATGCACCTAAAAAACCCGCAACTGCCGCTCCAGCGCAAACCGGTTTCACTAATTCCCAATCAATACTTCCTTGCCGCTGAAAAAAAATCGTGCCGGCAACCCCGGCAAAAATAAATGTAAATAACGAAGTTGCCATACTCTTTTGGATTGCCATGTCGGCAAGTATTGTTAATGCCGAAGGAAGCAAAATCCCACCGACCCCAACAGACCCAACAAGTATTCCTACACCAACAGCTGCGAACAATAGCGCAAAGATCGCTAACATAATTGTGTTACTCCAAGCGATCGATTTGAAGAATGAATTAGCTCTATATTTAGAGTGAACGCATTTCCCAAACTGGGAGGTGGAAACATTACACCGTGCGCCCAAGCTGTCTCAAATAATCCCAAGGGAAAATTCCCCGGTCATGTTGATCATCAAAACAGAATTGGACGGCATAAGCTCCTACAGGGATTATCTTCAGGATACGTATATTTTCTGAATGGCTAATCATGCTTGGCCCGCCAGATTCCCGCCGACAATCCGTGCAGCGGCAGGCCCGCCGCAAATCCACGTCTTTAATACGTGCGATGGAACCGTCACTCCAAATAATCTCCAGCTCGCTGGAAGCCAAAAGTTGTCGGATCTCGATTGGTGCAGGTTCATTTTGCACAGTTACTCTCCTTGATCCATGTGCTGCACCGCTGTGTCTTCAGTATCAATCACATGACTTTCTTCACTCAATCGGCATTCCATATCGTTCAGAAGATACGACAACCACAAATTGCTAATCTTTTCCTGAACGCTGTTTTGTCCTTGACGCGCCTTGAGATTGCCAAAATCCACTGAAAATAGAGGTTGATGGTGATTAAAGCAAGAGAACACAACCCCACTTGGTTGCCTAGTCTCTGGGTCATGATGCTGGCACAGGCACTGGGCACAGACTTCCTTCATCATGCACTGCATTGGGCTATTCACTGCCACAAGCGCCTTAAGCTGGGGTTTCAGCATATGCCGTAGCGTAGTGCGCAATGCTGTGGACATGCGCTCCATCGCAGCAGGACTGTCTGACACTAGCAAAGTATCCGTTAGCGCGAGCCAGTTAGAATACGTTCCCTCAGTTTCTAGACAAGCACTGATAAAATCCTCAATCCCGTGCGCGAAACAGATATCCTGCGACCGACCGCATTTGAGTGCTGGCCCTTCGTCAAGAATCCATATCGCTTGGTCAGATAGAATTTCCATTACTGCTTGCACGGGCTTTGCTTTTTGCCAATCCCTGAAATGCCCTATGAATATAATTCGGTTTCCTGCAGCACGCCATGCGGCACTGCCATCGATGGTACTTGTTACGGCTGAATGCCCCCCCATCACCGTGATAGTCTGGCCTTGTGGAATAGGCAGACCTGTTCCGGATGGCCCCATCAGAACCACTGGTTCGCCTACAGGTAGCCGGGCAGCAATACGACTGGTTACGCCGACTTCGTTGACAAGCAATTTTATTTCTCCCGATTGCTTGTCAACGTCGATCCCGTCGATCGCCATGCCTTCCATTTGCAGCACAGTCTCAAGAACCCGGTCAGCGCTGGCGTGGAAATTCTGCAATCGGTAAATCTGCCCAGGCTGCCAGTTTCGGGCGGCCTGGGGCGCTCGTACCGTTACACTTACCACGTTGCCGCCCAACCGCTCTACGTGGGTCACAACAGGACAAAGCCACACATCCAGGTTTCCCACGAAATGATCCCAAGCGCTATTCTTATTTGTTGTTAGGTCAACCGGTTCACGCAACCGCTCCTCGAACAGCGCCGCGATCTCACGCGCACCACGTTTTCCGGAAGCCATTGCCTTCACCACGCTACCTTGAAACTGAGGGTGATTATCGCCGTAGATGCTGATTCTGTGATCATCATTTTGGTAAGAAGTCAGGAACCCAACATCCTCACTCTTACAATTTCCTTGCTTGGCAGCCCTGCGCAATTCGGACTCGCCTGCCTCTTGTTTGTGCGTCGCAAAATACTTGCCCTCCATTTCGAACACACCGGGGTGTTCGCGATTGTAAACCGTGTTTGGGCTGCTGCCCGCAGCAACGAACACCGAGCGCGCAGCAAGTTCGATTTGCTCCCCATTGTCCGTCCAACCTCCATCAACGCTCTTTACACGTTGACGAAACAGCATCCCTTTGACGTGACCCGCTTCATCGAGTACTGCATCAGTCGGGTCCAGGCCCTCCGCGTAATAGATACCTTCCTGCAGGGCCTTTTCAATCTCCTCGTGGTTCCTCAGATAGGCAGGTGATTCGTTCATTGCACGACGGTAAACCACGGTAACGCCACCCCATGATTGCAGTAACGGCGTGAAATTGGGCGCTTCATCTACAGATATTGCGCGGAGTTGCTCAGCACGAACCTTCCTGCCGTGCGCCAGATATTCTTCGAAAATAACTTGTTCAACAGGACTGAGATTGGGCTCCCACCGACCGGCCTTAGAAAGCGTTTCATGCCGCTCCAGCAATTTTTCGACCTGTTGCACATAATATGCCAGGACTTCGGTTGCTGTATCAATTGCGCTAAGTCCACCACCAATGACCAGCGACGGAAGTCGAACTTGCAGATTAGCCAGACTGTCCTTCTTTGATGCGCCGGTCAGTTGCAATGCCATCAGGAAATCGCTTGCCTGGCGGATGCCATGCGCCAGATTGTTCTTTATCGGGATTACTGTAGGCTTGCCGGCACCAGTAGCCAAGGCAATATGTTCAAAACCGAACCTCCACGCATCCTCTATGGTCATGGTGCCGCCGAAACGAACGCCACCGTAAACACGAAAGAATCGATTGCGTGCTAGCGTAAGATAAACAAGTTTAAGGAAATTCTTGTCCCATCGAACAGTGATGCCATATTCGGCCACGCCACCGAACCCTGTCATGACGCGCTCATCAAGGCGTTCATTCAAGATGGCTACGTGTTCTATTGGAGCGGGAGTCTTGCCGTCAGATCCCGTCCATGCTTCGTCGAGCGGTTCAATCTTCAAACCGTCAATTGCCACCACGCCAAATCCAGCCTGCAAGAGATGATATGACAGATTGAACCCTGCCGGACCCACTCCGACGCAAAGAATTTTTGTGCCGTGATGAGGAAGCGCATATGGACGGGCTCGGTTGAGCGGGTTCCATCGTGTGAGCAGATAATATATTTCGAACCCCCAAGGCCAGGTCAGAATATCTGTCAGTATCCGGGTCTCAATCTGCGGAATATCGACCGGATCCTGCTTCTGATAAATGCAGCCTTTCATGCAATCATTGCATATTCGATTGCCGGTGGCGGGTACTAAAGGGTTATCTATCATGATCACAGCCAGTGCGCCCAGCGTATAGGCGTCCAACTTCAGCGTGTGCGCTTCTGATATGCGCTCCTCCAGTGGGCATCCAGTCAACTCGACGCCGAGTGAATTGACACGAAAGCCCCCATTTTCCTTGTCAGGAAATCCCTTGGAACAAAAGTCACCTTCGTGGCTATGGCAGTAAACACAGTAATGAACATGGTCCATCGTTTCGCGCAAATTGAACCGAGGGTCTGTTAGCCCGAATCCGTCACGCCGACGCTGCCGCTCTGGAAGTCCGCCAACACGCCCGGACGGATCGTTCTCCAGGGGTACCGTCGGAACCAGTTTCATATATTCGATTTTATGAGGTAACTTGAAACTGACCCAGCCTGCTACGCATTTCCTGCCTTCCGGAGTGCTATATGCCGCACAGGCCCATTCTTCAAGCAAGTTAAGTATATCGTCTGCCCCTGACTCTGTAGCCAGCACCCAAAGTTGCGCGACAGCAAGTTCCCGATCGGCCTGATGCTGCGAACCTAATCGATGCTCAAGCAGCTCGTCCAGTACCTCAAATGAGCGCATGGCCGTATACTTTCGACGCACGCGCGACTTGATAAACTTTTCCTTAAAGACATGAATGGGCGCGTCAAACAACTGTTGTCGTTGTAAGCAGCTGCGCGTTCCCTCAACACCGAAAGCATCGACCAGAAAATCTTCAAGATGCCGGGCTGCATTGATCAGCAAGTCAGACTCTTCTACCGCATTCATCTCCACACCATTTCTATACGCTTGGAAACGTGTAGCAAGCTCGCTTTCGCGATCATCAATGAAGTCCATGAACAGCGCATCCAGCACGGGCAAACGCTCCGCTTCGTAAATATCCTCGTACTTAAAGCCGGGCAGTCTCAATTCGAATAATGTCGTCATTTATTTCTCCTAATACGATATAAACTGGTCGGTTATGCGCCCCATGATTCACTTTCGAGCGCCCTATCCAAGTCACAGTCAAACCTCATGACAGAACATGTCATTACAAGTAAGGCGAGAATATAGCCAGGCATCGGCCTGGCTCCAAAGCGTATTGGTTAAATGAGCTCCGCCACGCCTTCTGGCCCAACTTCCATGCCAAACCCGCCCATCCCCTCTTTGAGCTCTCCACCCATGGCTTTGAAACTTTCGTCGCGAATAAGCTCATGAAGCTGCCGTTTCAGCGTGAGAAATTCATTTGACGTAGTCATTTCCGCAACGCGTGGCCGGGGCAGCGGCACTTCTATTTCTGCCTTAATTCGGCCGGGCCTTGCAGTCATCACATAGACCTTGTCAGAGAGGAAAATCGACTCGTCAATATCGTGCGTAATGAAAAGTACAGAGAGCCGAAATCGTTGCCACATATTCGTCAGTATTTGCTGCATCACGACACGCGTCTGTGCATCCAGCGCACCGAAAGGCTCATCCATCAGCAGCACCTGCGGACTGGTTGCCAACGCACGAACAATGCCGACGCGTTGTTTCATTCCCCCTGACAACTGATCCGGATAATGATTTTCAAATGCGAGTAATCCGGCCAGACCAAGAAGCGTTCTGGCTGATGTTTCACGCTCATTACTCTGGCGCCCTTGCATTTTCAAGCCGAACTCCACATTTTTTCGAACCGTCATCCATGGAAACAGCGAATACTGTTGAAATACCATGCCACGTTCGGCACCCGGCTCATTCACCTCCTTGCCATCAACCCGAACACTACCATCAGAGCGTTTGACGAATCCTGCTACCACATTAAGCAGGGTCGACTTTCCACATCCCGATGGGCCTAGAATTGAGACAAATTCACCTGGCTTCACGTCAATCGTCACATTACTGACAGCCTCGACCACGTTCGCACCCTTGCCGAAGCGAACTTCCAGATTACTGATTTCAACTTTACCCTTGTGTGCGTCCGTCATACTTTGTTTCCTCCACTTTCATTTACCCAAGGCATGACCATACGTCCAACCAAACGTATCGCCCCACTGCAACCCAGACCAAGGAATCCGATCACGATCATGCCAATAACGATGTCCGGGTACTGAATCAGGGAATAAGCCTCCCACGTGAAATACCCGATCCCGTATTGGCCAGAAATCATTTCTGCTGCGATCAATGATACCCACGCCACTCCCATACCAACCGACAAACCCGTGAAGATATGCGGCAATGCCGCAGGCAAAATTACCTGTCGTAATAATGCAGGTTCTCCTGCTCCGAGACAACGTGCGGCTCGAATCAGTACTGGATCTACACTCTTTACCCCGTGCACAGTGCTGAGCAAAATAGGAAAGAAAGAACCAATAAACGTGATAAAGACGATACTGACCTCATTAGTCGGCCAAAGCATGATTGCCATGGGCACCCATGCGATAGCTGGAATTGGACGAAGAATTTCTAGAACCGGGTACATTAGTTGCCGCGCCAGACGATAACGCCCAATGATAAGGCCCAGAGTGACACCCAGAATCACCGCAACACCAAAGCCCAAAAGAATTCTCTTCAAACTGATCAGCATATTATTAAAAAAAGTGTTGCTATGGCTTAATCTGACCGCTTCATTGAAGACGTCGTAAGGAGCCGGAATGTTGTTAAATCGAATATAGAAGTCAACTCGATATTTCACGGCTAGATACCAGATGCCAATGAACAATGCAATAGAGACAAGCCCAAGGACCGCCGAACCGACATTATGTACGAACCAATCAGACAAATTCTGCCAAGCCGCACTAACTGGAGTGGCCTTTACGGCCACTTCCTCCACTGGCTTGAAGATGGTACGAACCGGCTCCTTCTGGGGAGCAATGCTCACCTTAGGTGATACAACTGCACCGGTCGCTTCTGGTTTAAAGTTGGTCAACTCAGCGGTTTGCATACTTATTTCCCCACGTTTGCTACAGCAAGCACGTCAGTGTAGTTCGCGACTCGGCCCCCATTTTTAGCTGCATATGCCTCCGCATCCTTTTTCAGAAGAAAAGGAACAATGGAGGGATTTTTTACTACTTTTGAATCGAGTGCATAGAACGCCTTGTCGGCGAACAGCCTGATCCCAAACGTTTTATCGAAGAGGTAAGTCACACCAATCTTCTTGCCTTCGGACAACGCTTTCTTCACGCCAGCCAAGGTGCAGTTAGGAGAGCTATAGGCCGTAATCGCGCCATTTTCTATCCAAACCTCGCCACCTTCTCTAGGATTCTTGATCGGTTTTTTGCACAAAGGATCCATTCCACCGATTTCATAGCCAGAGAAGCTTGCTTTCTGCTTTTCGTAGTCGAGGCCCATATCCTTGAAAGCTTGCCGGATGTAAGTCTCATTCGCCCAGGCATCGGCGTTGAATTGCTTCACTTTCCCCATGCGCTGCAGCACACCTGTGTCGTACTTGATCGCTTCGATCCATTTTGGCTTGATGGTGGGGTCCAAGGTGTGAACGCCGCTTGGCCCAATAAACATGTAGGCCACTTCTTTTTCGGTCTTGGTCCAGTCCTCAACCTTCTCCGCGGCCAGTTTTGGGTTCTTGCGTACCCAATCGTTCGCTTCCAGGAGGGCCTTCAAATAAGCTACGACAACTTCCGGGTATTTGTCCGCAAAGTCCTTGCGCACAACCACTCCGTGCATAGTCGGCAGCTTGGTTTCAACGCCGTCGTAGATCTTGCGAGCAAAACCACGGTACGGAAGCAACTCTGGGAAAGGCACGAAATCCGCATGCCCATCGATCTTTCGCTCTTGAAGGTTAGTCGTACCCACCTCTGGGCTTTGACTGGACAACTCCCAAAAATCTTCCTTCCAGCCCTTATCTTCCATCGCTTTCAACAGCATGCCGTGGGCTGCGGAACCGAATGGCACCGACACTCTCTTGCCCTTCAGGTCAGATAACTCATAGAAAGGGGAGTCCTTGTGCACCACGACTCCGTTGCCGGCGCCATCTTTGTTGTAAGCAATAATTGCGATCAACTCGCTCTTCGTGTCATTACCATTTTGGAAGGTGGCACCGTTCACCAGCAGCGGATAGTCACCCATCATCCCGATCTGCAGCTTGTTCGCAACCATCCCGTTGGTAATCGGAGGCCCTGACGTGAAGTTCTGCCAATCGATCTTGAATTGAGTATCTTTGTACTTGCCGGTCTTCGGAAGATACTTCTCCAGCAGCTTCAATTCCTTGATGACCACACCTCCCGTAACTGTATTGGTCGTCGTATTCTGCGTTCCAATCCCGATAGTGACCTCTTCAGCACTGGACTGAGTACTGAAAACTACAGCAGACGCAAACATAGCAGTTGCTGCAAATGATCTAAATAATGAAGTTTTTTTTGCATTTATATTATCTGATATCGATTTATTCATTACATATGCCCCTTTTACGAGATTTATTAAATAGTTACAAATATATTAATAGCAATATTTATGCCATATCGAAATTTTATTTCAACAGCATGTTATGTAAGTAATTTCTATCATAAATCACCTTCTTTAATGCACGGTTAATGTGCGGTTTATTAAAATTTGCACAACATCTATGCACACACATTCAACTTGTCTGCAAATAGTTGAACTTTTCTTTCACACTGGCCCATTCGTCAGCATCTGCAGGCGCATCAGCCTTTGCATTTATTACAGGCCATAACCGCGACAATTCTTCGTTCAATGCCAGGTATTTTTCATACTCCGGAGGCACATCCTCCTCTGCAAAAATCGCACCAGCGGGACATTCATCAACACAAAGCGAACAGTCGATACATACCACTGGGTCAATCACCAGAAAGTTTGGCCCTTCGTGGAAACAATCCACCGGACAGACTTCAACACAATCGGTATATTTGCAACGGATACATGATTCGGTTACGAGGTAAGTCATGACATTTCTCCCTTCAAACACACTTAATCGGGGCCATATTTCCCAATCTGGCTCAGGGCAAGTTTCGCAAGTTTCCGAACATCCGGATCAGGATCTTCGAGAGCTTTTTCCAACGAAGGTATCGCTCTCAGATCACCAATTTCACCGAGCGCAACAGCAGCTTCCTTGCGCAGGTTGCTCACATTGTGAAACAAAGCTTCAGAAAGCACAGGCACCGCCTCGCTGCTTTTAAGCTTTCCGAGGCTCCTTGCAGCTTTAATCCTGACCTGCCAGTACTCGTCATTCATTGCGTCAATAATTTGTGGAATCGCGTCGTTCGCGCGCAGTTTCCCGAGCGTCATGACCGCTTCCTCACGCACTTGCCAAGAGAGGTCACCAAGAACACCAATCAAAGCGGGGAACACTTCAAGCATCACCGGAGCAAATCCGAGCGCACCCACTGCGATGCGCCTCACTTCTGCATCTGGGTCTTGTGTGGCAACCTTGGAAAGTGCCCCCAGCGCCTGTGGATCTCTCAGATAGCCCAGCACACCGACTGCCGCCTGTCGCACATCTCCATCTTCATCGCTGATTGATGCTAGTGCAGGCTTTAGACTACCTGGCACTCTGAGTTCCCGCAGCGCCCTGAAAATTGCCGCCTTAGCGAAACCTGCTGACGACTCAAGTGCGGCTAACAACACTTCCCCAAGGGCAGGGTCTTTTAGTTCAGCAAGCGACAAGGCCGCAGTTGAGCTAACTTTAGGATCGCTGTCATCCAGAACGCTGAGCAATCCTGTAACAACCTCTTTACTCTCGAATCCTTCTAATGCCGCAGCCGCCTCAGTCCGCACATTGGCATCTATGTCCTTTAGCGCTTCGATCAATAACGGCACAATCAGCGCCTCTTCTTCGCTATCCGCCAGATCCATTAGCGCTACGCGCCTGATTTCAGGATCCATGTCTTTCAATCTCTCAGTCAGTTGAGCGAACATCGGATATTGGGTGGTTATTGCTGTCATGTTTTATCTCCCGTCTTAACGCAACAAATATGGAATATCAACACGCACAGCACCTGTGGGACAATCCTTCTCGCAGGGCATGCAATACCAACACTCGTCGAACTTCATGTATGCAGTTCCTTTAGAAAGATCGATTGCAAGAACGTCTAGCGGACATACGTCCACGCATACGGTGCAACCCTTCCCAGCAATACATTTCTCTTCATCCACCGTGACTGGCACAGTCATACGATTCAATGCATAAGTCATGACATCTCTCCTTTAAACAGCCACAGGTTCTTTTACGATCCGCATTTTCTGGTAAGCGGTCTTTTCTTCCTCATCCAGGGGAACAATGTAAGGTTCAATTGGCCGCGTGAAGCAGGTCATGTCGCCATTGACATCTTTCTTGACCTGAACATGCACGAACCAGTCTTCGTCGTTTTTCTCTGGGTAGTCAACACGATAGTGATACAAACCCCATCGACTTTCCTTACGGAACAACGACGCTTGTGCGGCCATTTCAGCGCAATCCAAAATGGCGTGGATCTCCATCGACCGCATCAACTCGTGTGGGTTGCTTGCACTCAACATGGAAAGGTCTTTACGAATTTCTCCAAAGCGCAGCATCCCGAGCTCCATCTTGCGGGTGACTTTCGGTGGTTGTAGATAGTCGTTCACCATCCGGCGCAACTTGTACTCAACCTGGCTTGGAGGAAGTCCGTCGACCACTTCCAAAGGTGCCCAGACACGTTTTCGCTCCTGCTCAACTTGGATTTCGTCAACCGGTTGTAGTGCATGAAAAGAACAGTACTCAGCTGCGCTTTCACCGGCCAACTTCCCATAGACAAACGCACCCAGCATGTAGTTATGCGGTACGCAGGCTAGGTCACCGGCAGCGTATAAACCCGGCACCGTTGTTTCGGCACGCTCGTTGACCCATACTCCAGATCCACTATGGCCGCTGCACAACCCGATCTCTGAGATGTGCATTTCCACCATACCCTTCCGGTAGTCGAGACCGCGCCCCTCATGAAATCGCCCGCGGCTTGGTCTTTCATTGGTATGCAGAATCTCTTCGATCGTGGAAATTGTTTCTTCGGCTAAATGATCCATTTTCAGGAACACAGGGCCATTGCCCCCCTCGAGTTCCTTGTAGAACTCCATCATCATCTGGCCACTCCAGTAATCACACTCAATAAAACGATCTCCGTGAGCATTCGCGGTGTAGCCACCGAACGGGCCAGTGACGTACGCACAGGAAGGCCCGTTGTAGTCTTTAATCAAGGGATTAATCTGATAACATTCGATACCGGAAAGCTCAGCACCAGCGTGATAAGCTAGACTGTACCCATCCCCCGCATTAGTAGGGTTTTCATAGGTACCGAACAGATAACCAGAAGAAGGCATACCAAGACGCCCAGCTGCGCCAGTGGCCAAAATGACTGTCTTAGCGCGAATCACATGGAAATCTGCAGTACGGCTGTCTACTGCCATTGCGCCAGCAATCGCCCCATTCTCATCAAGCAGGAGCCGGGTCGCCATCAGCCGGTTCGTTATTTCTACACGACGCTTTTTCAACTGGCGGTACAACACTTTCTTCATGTTGTGCCCTTCTGGCATGGGCAAAACATAGGTTCCGATGTGATGGACCTTCTTGACTGCATAATCGCCCGTCTCGTCCTTTTCGAACTTCACGCCCCAGCTATCCAGTTCCTGAATCATGGAAAAGCTGTTGGTGGCGTATTCCATTACGGTCTTTTGGTTAACGATGCCATCATTCGCCACAGTGATTTCCTTCACATACTGCTCAGGGGTGGCATGCCCAGGGATAACTGCATTATTGAGTCCGTCCATTCCCATGGAAATAGCCCCACTGCGTTTGACATTGGCTTTTTCCATCACCAGCACACGAAGCGCTGGGTTCTTTTCTTTAGCCTTAGCCGCTGCCATCGGCCCGGCTGTTCCTCCGCCAATGACCAGAACATCTACTTCCATTTCGATGGTATTCATTGAAGCTTCTCCTTGCTCTAAATTAATCGACATTAAATGCGGCCGCGCTCGACACGTAGCCGGTATTGGAAGGCGTCGCCACGGTAATATAGGTATTCAAAGTCTAGCGGCTGGTTATCCGTCGTAAACGTCAACCGCTCAATGCGCAGAACAGGCGCCCCTTCTTCCAGATGGATCAATCTGCCCAAAGATTCGTCGGCCAGCATGGCTTCGATCTGTAGTTCCGCCTGCCCGAGAGAATAGCCATAATCATTTTCAAGAATCAAAAAGATGTCTCGATGCGCAAGATTTTCCTTGCTCAGGCGTTCGCCCACCGTTTTAGGCAAGTAGCTCACGTCAAGCGAAATGGGCGCGCGATTCAAATAACGCACGCGCCGGATCTCAGACACCATTTCGCCCTCGTCCAGAGCAAGCTTTTTCGAAACAGTTTTATCCGCTGGAACGATCTTGAAGCTCACTACCTGAGAAAATGTTTCATAACCCATTGACGCCATCGCCTCGCCAAACCCCTGCAATTTCCCGATGTTCTGAAAAGCCTTGGGTTGCGATACATAAGTACCCTTGCCGTGTATCTTGAAAACAAGACCTTCCTTTTGCAGGTCGCCTAATGCTTGCCGGACGGTGATTCGACTTACGCCAAAGGAACGTGTAAGTTCACTTTCTGAAGGCATCTGTTCATGGGCCTTGTATGTCCCATCGAGAATACGTGTTCTCAGGATCTCTTTTATCTGCGTATACAGCGGCACAGGTGACAAAGACAGTACAGTTTTTTTCTTTGATTCCATCGGTCGACTAACTCCAATACACATAATTACTTGTTATGACAAGATTAACTAAAGCAAACAGCATGCCAGTTTTATAAAACTATATATAATTTTTTCAACACATTGGTTTATATGTATTTATTTCACACAGTACTAAGCAAAAAAGACATCTTGAAAAGCACCAGAGCAGTGCACCCCTGAACTTAATGCTCCAAAATATGGCACAGTCAGCCTCCAAAAATTAATTCACCACTAATACTAAAATTTATATTGGTCGCCTTACGAAGCAAGTATTTGTTAATGCAAAGTAGAAACGTCCGTTGGCGTTTAAAACCTCCTTGTAATAAAGTGGCTAATATTTCGAAAAGGTCAAACAGATGATCCAGAAGAAAGCAAATCAGGACCATGTATTGGGTTTGCTTGAATGTCTTTTGGCACAAGGCTCTCGACCGCTACGATCTCTTTAAATATGCAAAAAGTGCGTCTTAATTTAAACGTTGCCCAAGATCGGAATCTTTAAATGAATTGGTCAAATGACGCAAACGGTCTTGGCTATATTCAGTTTCAAGTACATGGGGCGGTATCGTATGAGGGATTGACTACCGTAAAGGAGCGGGCCTCCAAAACAAAGGCCACCTACGGGGTATTTGCAAGTCATGAGGTGTCTTGCTTCATTGGAGCATAACAAGTCATTAAAGCCGAAGCCGCTTCGCGGCTCGGATTAATTCGCATGCTGAACGTCCACTGTGTCAGCACAACCAGCCATTGGCTAGTGATGAGTGAATGTCCAAAATTGGCACGCTGCTGCCGGATAGAGCAGCAATTCAATTTCATTCCGAGAACTGTAAAGTTTTCCGACAAAATTCCTGAGCTTCGCGGGAATGACCGCAATGGAGAACATTTCTGTATTGCCGCTTGTGGCACGTTATTGACGGTCGTCAACAGTTTACAGCAACATCCTTCTCGCTATGCAAGAGACCACAGATTATCAACATCCAACCATGTATTGCACAAATAAGAGATTTCGCTAACTGGATGATTCCAAACATATAATGCACAATACAGATGCAAAATTATTCATGTTTTATGTGAGCCAGAGTCCCCGTTTCCAAACCGATTCTACAAATAGCCGAATAAGGACTATTGCCGCTATTTCAAATATGAGCGTATCACATTGACCACCTGCTCCAATTCCTGCTTGCGCTGTTCAGGCTGCACTACATCCAACCCCAGATGCTCGCGAATGTGTCCCTCTAACATTTCCGCCATCAAGCCATTGACCGCACCACGTATCGAGGCTATCTGCTGAAGCACCGCCGCGCAGTCCGGTTGTTCATTCAATGCTTTTTCCATGGCTTCTACCTGCCCCTTTATACGCCGGACACGAGTCAGTAATTTTTTTCTGTCTTTCACTGTATGGGACATACTCTCTCCTTTACTTTGACTGTTAATAGTATAGTAGGGTATAGTATATTTCAAGTTTATATTTTGGCATTTTCCCATGAAAACCCTGCTTACCGCTGACAGCCTGAAACATTCACATAAATTCGATGAAGGGAACCCGCGCGCCGAAAAGAACACTTTACGTGTCGCCCTTCTGACTGCCGCTATGATGGTTATCGAGATTGCAGGCGGATGGTATTACAATTCTATGGCTCTGCTGGCTGACGGCTGGCATATGAGCTCCCACGCTGTGGCACTGGGGCTATCACTTTTGGCCTATGTTTTTGCCAGAAAATTTGCCCATGATCCGCGCTTTTCTTTCGGCACTTGGAAAATGGAAGTGCTGGGCGGCTACACAAGCGCAATTTTTCTCGTGATGGTGGCAGGTCTTATGATCTTTCAATCCATTGAAAGGTTAATTGCGCCAAGTCCGATTCACTATAACCAGGCTATCGCGATTGCAATAGTGGGTCTGCTCGTTAACCTCGCTTCTGCCTGGTTGCTTAAAGATGGACACCACCATCACGATCATTCACACGGGCATGACCATCACGATCACCATGGCCACCATGATTTAAATCTGCGGTCTGCGTATATGCATGTTATTGCAGATGCTGCGACATCTGTTTTGGCTATATTCGCCTTATTTGGTGGTAAATTATGGGGGGCAAGCTGGTTAGACCCCTTGATGGGGCTGGTTGGCGCTGCATTGGTCTCTGTCTGGGCTTATGGGTTGCTGCGCGATACGAGCCGAGTACTATTAGATGCCGAAATGACTGCGCCTGTTGTGGAAGAGATTCGAGAAGTGATTGCTGGGTCTCCAATCAAAGCAGAAATTTGTGACTTGCATGTATGGCGTGTTGGAAAAGGCAAGTACGCATGTATTCTTAGCCTGGCAATAGTCGGTGACGCTTCACCTGAGTATTTCAGGGAACAGCTAAGCATTCATGAGGAGTTAGTGCATATTTCTATTGAAATAAATAAAGTGGGCTGCTCCGTTGAACCCGAATTTAGCATCGCGCAATAACTTCTTTTTCGTAATCTGCTTGTAATAACCGACTGGCATGATTATATAAGTCCTGAACACTGACGAAACCAGCGGATTAGCTTACCTTGTTAAATGTCCTGTTTTGCAAGAAAGCTCAGCTTTAACCGAAGCGATGCGGAGAAAGACAATGCTTTGTGAGCGTAAATAGAGTCATCCGGTAATAATACCTGACAAAATTATTTTATGGCACGTCAACTCTGCGCCTCCGCGTCTCTGCGTTTAATGGACAAAGTTACCTAAATCGCTTGATAAACACGCTAATGAGTTGTCAATGATTCACCGGAAACATATAACCTGTTAAGTTGGCTGAGAATGATTGATAATCATTTGAAATTTTAATGTAACGCCAAACACAAAACCAATTAAATCAATGCCGTTACCCATTAATTCGTATTTTTACAATATTGCCTTATAATATTGACTTATATTGCATCCAATTTCTCATTCTCTGAAAACAATTAAACAAGAGAACTGAATTCGCAACCATCAAATCATTGTTTCTTAAACACGTCATCTGGAGTGCCCATGCAACAGCAACTAGACATGTTCGTTACCTCATTCGCCGCTTTCTGGCAGCAAATTGCCGTTTACACACCCAAGCTGCTTGCCGCCTTAGCCATGCTTTTCATCGGCTGGATAGTGGCAAAACTGGTTCGTACTGCAGTACGCCGTATTCTCCAATTAGCACATTTCGAAAAACTGGCACAAAAGTCCGGTATTGAAGAATTTTTGCAGCACGGGGAGATGAGTATCACATTGACTGGCATCATCAGCGAAGTGAGTTATTGGCTGGTACTGTTAATTGTCGTTGTTACCACATCAAACAGTTTGGGCTTACAAGCAGTTGCATCACTTTTCAACCAGATAGCCCTGTATCTGCCGAACATTATTGTTGCCATTCTGGTTTTGGTATTCGGTACTTTACTGGCGCGATTCATCAATCGCCTGCTCTTTGCATGGCTTAACAATCTGGGTGTCAATGGTTCGCTGACGATCAGTACCATTGCAGAATACGCGGTACAGATATTTGCCGTATTTGTGGCGCTTGAACAACTGAATATCGGCACGCAATTAATTACGGCTGCTTTCATTATTTTGTTTGGTTCCATTTGCCTGGCTTTGGCGCTTGCTTTTGGTCTGGGTGGCAGAGAATGGGCAGCGGGTGTGATTGAAAAATCCACTTCTAAATCTTCCAAAAAGCCACCGTATTAATTTGCTAATTGCTTCGAATAACAAGTTTCACGCAAGGTAAAAAGCTGAAGCAAGAACGGGGGTGCAAGCAGGAACCTGCCCCCCGTTTTTAAAGCAAAGGGATAGCAGACAATACTTACTGGTGAGTTTCTTTATTGGGCGAAATGGAATTTTCCCGAATTGTTGCGCACTTTACGTGATTTTTGCCAGCCTGCTTAACTTCATACATCAGTCTGTCAGCATATTTCAGCATTACCCCTACATCTATTGGCGGCACGTCAAAGGTTGCCACACCAATGCTGAAGGTCACTGGCCATTGATGTAACTGCATACCCGCCAGCAACTCATTTTGCAATTTTTTTGCGATGGCATCAGCTGAATCTTCACCGGTTTCGGGTAGTAAAACCACAAATTCATCACCCCCAAACCTTCCAGCACAGTCGGACGAACGAATATTGCTGCTGAGAATATTCGCAACATAGGATAACAAAACGTCACCCACTTCATGGCCTTGTTCGTCATTGACCAACTTGAAGTTATCCAGATCAATCATGACAACTGTCAAAGGGTATCCATAGCGTTTTGCACGCCCAAGTTCTATATTCGCCGCCTCAAAGAAAGCACGACGGTTCGCCAGCTTGGTAAGCACATCCTTCCTGGCAAGCTCTGATTCGCGTTTCAGCGCTAAACGAAGTTTAGTCAGCACAAAAACCAGCATCAGTAAAATCGCTACCCGAACCAATTCACTGACGAGCATTTCCCATGTGGGCATGGCATGTAATTTTGAGATTACTTCAAGACCAAGCCAATCCACGGCACTGATTATCACCACGATTACACCGGCAAACAAACCTAAGTACCAGGTTGCAATGATGACTGGAATCATATAAAAAGAGTGTAATTCAACCTTTTCGGCAGTTATTCCATTAACATAACCAACCAAAAAAACAAGTACACAAACCAACACAACCAATACATATTTCGCAAGCTTTGAGGGACGGTATTCTATTAATTCATTAATATGAATCATAGCCATTTAACTCCAGTATTGGCTGACCCAGGCGACTTAATTGGATACAGCCTTGAGTTATACATCACGATCAGGCATTCGATATTATATTGGTCTAACATCCACTTGATCATTTAGATAATCCAAGCACTTGACGGGCATTACGCGATGTCTTTGACGCAAATTCTGACAATTCCATTCGCCGCAGATTAGCCATTTCAACGGCAATTCTCGGCAAATATTCGGGGCTATTACGCTGTTTATTAGCAAAACTGGGGGGGATATCAGGCGCGTCTGTTTCCAGCACGATGGCTTCTATGGGTAAATCCACGACTAATCTGCGCAAATTCAATGCACGCGAGTGGGTGATGGTTCCACCGAATCCCAGCTTAAAATCCAGCTTGAGGAACTCATTTGCCTGCTGTGGGCTGCCATTAAAAGCATGAGCAATGCCGCCTTTTACACGATAGCGCCGCAGTTGTTTCAGGATTTGATCATTTGCCCTGCGTACATGGAGCAGTACAGGCAAATCAAATTCCTTTGCAATTTTAAGCTGCTCTACAAAGTAGTACTCCTGGGTTACAGGATCAAGGTCAGGAACAAAGAAGTCCAAACCAATTTCGCCCACTGCTACGGGCTTGAACTGCGCTATTGCATCACGCAATAATTGCAGATGTTCCGGACGATGCTTATGGATATACATGGGGTGCATGCCTAATGCCGGCACACATTGAGGATAACGCTGGCAGGTATCCAGCACAGCCTTGAAATTAGCTTGCTCTACAGCAGGAATGACAATTCTTTCCACACCATTAGCGAGGGTTGTTTGCATCACGGTATCGCGATCAGCATCAAACTCAGCTGCATCGAGATGGCAATGGGTATCGATCCACATGGGATTATTCTACCACATTCTGATACAAGATATTTCTTCGCACCAGCCACTTCTCCATTTCCACTGCAAAAAACACGACTAACGACAGGGCATGACATTGTGTAATGTTTGCATGCATCCATGGATTGGCGGATTATATTTTAACCCTCCCGGCAACTGGATGTGTTGTTCCAGCGTGTCAGGGAAGCCTGTCAGCGGATAGAGAAAACTCGATCATCTCCACCAATACGATTCACTTAATCTCACCCACCTGTTCGTGGTAAGTCTGTCAAACCGCAACCACCCTTCGAAAGGCTCACTACGAACGGCTAGAACGGTATTATCCCCTTCCCTTGAAACACCAGCGCACAACCAGCTTGCGCGCCTCTTCCAGCAACAATACGCTGGCAGCGGCCAGCCCGGCCAGCCCCCAGTCATACAGGCTCAAATCTACGGTGCTGAATATGGCCTGGGCCGGGCCCCAGTGCACCACCACTACCTGCAATCCCACCGCCCCGATCAGCGCAGCCCACAGTTTGCCGTTGGCGAAGAACTGACGGTTGAAAGCGCTGCCGGTTTCATTGCGGGCGTTAAATACATTGAAAAACTGGAACAGCACGAAAGTGGTAAAAGCCAGTGTCAAAGCGTGTTCAATTCCGCCTGACGACAGTCCGTACGAAAACACGCTGATGGTTCCTGCTGCCATGATGGTACCGTAGGCGAGCAGGCGCCAGAAACGAGACAGGGTGAGGATACGCGCTTCGCTGCTGCGCGGTGGCTCATTCATAATACCGGGACGCGCCGGTTCCAGCCCCAGGCTCATAGCGGGCGGACCGTCCATGATGATGTTAATCCACAGAATCTGGATCGCGGTAAAGGGCGTGGGCAGCCCCAGCAACTGCGCGCCGAGCACGGTGAGAATGGCGCCGATGTTGGTGGAAAGCTGGAAGCGCACGAACTTGACGATGTTGTCGTAGATGGTGCGACCTTCCTTGACCGCGCCGACGATGGTGGCGAAGTTGTCGTCGGTGAGCACCATGGTGGCGGCTTCCTTGGTCACCTCGGTGCCGGTGATGCCCATCGCCACGCCGATGTCAGCGTTCTTCAGCGCCGGTGCGTCGTTGACGCCGTCACCTGTCATCGCGACGACATGGCCGCGCGCCTTCAGCGCCTGGACGATCTTCACCTTGTGCTCGGGCGCGACGCGGGCGAACACCGCGGTCTCCTCAATGTGGCGGGAAAGCTCGGCGACGTCGATCCGGTCGAGTTCAGCGCCGGTCAGTACCGCGCCTTCCAGGCCCAGCTCGCGGGCAATGGCGGCGGCGGTGATGGCGTGGTCGCCGGTGATCATCTTGACCTGGATGCCGGCCTGCTTGCACAAGCGGATGGCATCGCGCGCCTCGGGGCGTGGCGGGTCGATGATACCTATCAGCCCGACCAGGGTCAGCCCCTGTGCCCAGATCATCAGGTCGCCGGCGGGGTCGAAGTCGTGCGCCGGGATGTCGCGGCTGGCCGCCGCCAGTACGCGCATCGCCTGGCCAGCAAGAGTGGCGTTCTCGGCCTCGAAGGCGGCGCGGGCGGTATCGTCCAGCGGCGACTCGGCGGTTGCATCGAGATGGCGATCGGCACGCTCCAACAGCACGTCAGGCGCTCCCTTGAGGTACATGCGCACCCACTCCCCGTCGTGGTGGAAGGTAGCCATGAACTTGTGCGCCGAGTCGAAAGGAATTTCGGCGATGCGCGGGCTGTGCTCGGCCAGACTATCCGGCTCGATGCCGCCTTTCATGGCCAGCGCCAGCAGCGCACCCTCGGTGGGGTCGCCGATAAGCTCGCCAGCACGAATGCGGCTTTCATTGCACAGGGCGGCGGGCGTCAGCAGCGGCATAAAATCAGCTAACGTCAGGCCATCTTCGGTGGCAATCTCGCCCTTGCTGGCATAACCCTCGCCCGATACAACAAAATACCGGCCACGGTAAAACAGCTTGCGCGCGGTCATCTGGTTGAGCGTCAGGGTGCCGGTCTTGTCGGAGCAGATCACCGAGGTCGAGCCCAGAGTTTCCACCGCTGACAGTTTTTTTACGATAGCGCGGTTCTTCGCCATGCGGTGCATGCCGATGGCTAGCGTCACCGTTACAACCGCCGGCAGCCCCTCGGGGATGGCGGCCACGGCCAGGGCAATGGAGGTCATAATGGTCTGCACCAGGGGATCGCCGCGCAGGATGCCGAGCACGAAAATCAGGGTCACCACCACGCCAGCGATGATGGCGAGGCGTTTGCCCAGCCCGTCGAGCTGAATTTGCAGTGGTGTGGGGTTTTCCTGCGCCGTCTCCAGCAAGTCGGTGATGCGCCCCATCTCGGTTTCCATGCCGGTGGCGGCGACCAGCGCCTCGATCCGGCCGCGGGTCACCACGGTATTCATGAATACCATATTGAAGCGCTCGGCAAGGGGGTGTTCTCCCGGCGGAAGCGCATCGGCGTGCTTGCCTACAGCATGGGATTCGCCGGTCAGGGACGCTTCCGCCACCTCGGCGTTATGCGCCGCCAGCACGCGTGCGTCGGCTGGAATCCGGTCGCCCGCCTCCAGCAGCACGATGTCGCCGGGGACAAGATTTTCGGCAGCGATTTCCTGCACCTCGCCGCCGCGCCGCACCCGGGCGTGCTGCGCCAGCATTTTCTTCAGCACCGCCAGCGTTGCCTCGGCGCGGTACTCCTGGTAGAAACCGAGGCAGGCATTGAACACCACCACGATCAGGATCACCACTGCATCCTTGATGTCGCCGATAGCACCCGCTAGCGCGGCTGCGCCGATCAGCACGATCACCAGCAGATCCTTGAACTGGTCGAGAAACTTCATCCAGGCCGGACGCAGCGGCTTTTCCTTGAGACGGTTGGGGCCGTGACGTTCAAGCCGCTGCCGCGCTTCGGCTTCGGTTAAGCCCTGAGGTGTGGTGTGCAAGCGTGCCAGCGCCGCGTCGGCGGCGATGGCCCAGGGTTCTTTTTTCTGACTGGCGTTATGGTTTTCCATCAGTACCCCGCGTGGCCTGAGTACCATGCGCAATCTGAGCACCACGCACTACGATCAGGTAGTAGCCGATTACCAGTGCGAGAATTACCGCTGCCGAACCGTAAATGTGTTCTGGGATCGTTTCGTTGAAATCGAACACGATCACCTTACGCGAAATCGCCATCAGCGCAGTACCCAGTACGATCTCAACGGCAAGGTGATGGTCGCGATGATCCTGCGTGTAGAGAATGATGTTGTGATATATCTCAATGGCGATCAGCACCGCCATGAAAGCGCCAAAAGTGGCAAGGATGTCCTTGATCTCCAGCAGCATAAAGGGGGGGCTGGGGTCCATCAGGCGCTGGTAGAGCACGTAAACAATATCTGCGACACCCCAGATAATCACCAGCGTCATGATCACCGCGACCACCGTGGCAACATGGCGGATGATCCGGTTGAGAAAACCAATCACTTTATTGTCAGTGCTTTTTTCCTGCATAACACTCTCCTTAATTACCAATCACCATAGAAATACAGGTCATCTTCAATGTGCAAACAAGTTGCGACCAGCGTCGAATTCGGCCGAATCCTGGTGACAATGGGTATCGGTCAACATGATTTTATTCTACCCCATCCTGATACAGGATATTTCTTCGCACCAGCCACTTCTCCATTTCCACTGCAAAAAACACGACTAACGATAAAGCCAGGCATAAAGCAAGTTCGTAGGCATCCAGTGCTTCAGTTTTAAATACAGGCTGTAAAAAGGGGACATAAATGGTTGCCATCTGCAGCGCAAAAGTGAGCGCTACCGCACTGAGCATCAAAGGATTAGAAAAAATACCTTGTTTAAACAGTGACTCTTTTTCAGAACGAATTGCCATTACATGCCCCATCTGCGATAAACACAGCACCGTAAATACCATGGTTTGCCAATGGGCAGAGCCGGTATGAATTGCCCAGGCCTGGGTAACCAGTGAAACGCCTCCCATCAGCAATCCCACCCACAACATATGCTGCCACATTCCATGGGAAAAAATACTCTCCTGAGGCGGACGTGGTTTGCGTCGCATAATGCCTTTTTCTGCCGGTTCTGCTGTCAAAGCCAGCCCTGGCAAACCGTCGGTCACAAGATTAATCCATAAAATATGAATGGGCAGCAACGGAATCGGCAACCCAAAAAAAGGCGCAAGAAAAATAGTCCACACTTCGCCCGCGTTGCTGGTCATGGTGTATTTGATGAACTTGCGGATATTGTCAAAAATACGCCGCCCTTCACGTACTGCATGCACTATGGTGGCGAAATTATCATCCAGCAGCACCAGAGCTGAAGCATCGCGAGCAACGTCCGTGCCACCTTTACCCATGGCTACGCCAATATCCGCTCGCTTTAATGCGGGGGCGTCGTTAACGCCATCCCCTGTCATCGCAACAAACTCGCCTTTATCCTGCAAGGCGCGCACAATCTCGATTTTCTGCTGCGGGTCAACCCGCGCGTAAACACGAATATCCAATACTTGCGACTCAAATTCTGCCTGCGTGAGCTGTGAAAGTTCTGGTCCCGTGATGACTCTCCCCCCATCAGAGATAATTCCCAGACGCACAGCTATAGCTCTTGCGGTGGCGGGGTGGTCACCCGTAATCATCACCGGGACAATACCTGCCGTCTGGCACATGGAAACGGCTGCTTTGACTTCATGTCGGGGCGGGTCCATCATGCCGATCAAACCAAGCAAGACCAGATTACTTTCTATTTTCTCAGCCTGATCAATATCCGGCAGCTCTGGCCACATCCGGTAAGCAACGGCCAGTACACGCAACCCATCTGCTGCCATACGCTCGGCATTTGCAAGCATTTCTGTTACTGAAAATGCAATTTTACCTTTGGAAGTCAACATCCCCGTGCAAAGTGGCAGCACACTTTCCGGCGCACCTTTGGTAAAGGAAACGGTTCCTTGTGCTTCTTTATGGAAAGTAGTCATGCGTTTGCGATCAGAATCAAAAGGCAATTCCAGCAAACGAGGCGAATCCACTTCCAGCACTGCTTTTTCAAATCCTGCTTCCACTGCAGCAACATACAAGGCCACTTCGGTCGGGTCACCACTGGGTTTCCCATGTTGTCCATGACTGGCATCATTGCTTAATGCCAAGGCTTTTAACAGCAATGACCAGACATTACTGTTCGCTTGGCCTTTCCACTCGCGCAACAATTGTCCATCCACAAACATTTCTTCCACTTGCATCTTGTTCTGGGTCAGCGTGCCGGTTTTATCGGTGCAAATATAAGTCACGGAGCCCAATGTTTCCACCGCAGGCAGGCGGCGAATCAAAGCATGCTGCTTTACCATTTTGCGCGCGCCCAAAGCGAGTGCAATCGTCACGACTGCAGGCAAGGCTTCTGGAATAGCAGCAACAGCCAGACTGATTGCCGTGAGTAACATGAGCACTGGTGACTCTCCACGCATGACACCCACGACAAATACAATGGCACAAATCGCCAACACAACAAGAGCAAGACGCTTGCCAAATATAGCCAAACGTTTCTGCAAAGGAGTTTTGATTTCTCCTGCACTTTGCAGAGAGACCGCAATTTTACCAAGTTCGGAATCCATCCCGGTTGCTACTGCTATCCCCAGCCCTCGTCCGTAAGTCACTATCGTACCTTTATAGGCAAGATTTTTACGATCCCCCAGTGGTAACAATTTTTCAGCTAGTATGGCGATGTGCTTTTCAACCGTCATCGATTCACCGGTCAACGCTGCTTCATCTACCTTGAGTTGCGCAACCTCCAGTAGCCGCAAATCTGCAGGGACGATATTTCCTGCTTCCAGCATTACGACATCACCCGGCACAATTTCGATGGCAGGCAATTCCAGCGGCACTCCATCCCGCAATACCTTTGCGCTTACCCCGGACATTGCATGTAGCGTCGCCATTGCGCGCTCCGCACGGAATTCCTGTACAAAGCCAATAATTGCATTCAGAAAAACGATGACGACAATGGCTATCGTATCTTTTACATCACCGATCATGCCGGAAATGATGGCAGCGCCAATCAGCACCAGAATCATGAAATCCGAAAACTGGTCGACGACCATGCGTAGCAGGCTTTGTTTAGGTTTTTCTTGCAGCACAATGGGACCATGCTGCTGCATACGGTCTTTAGCTTCTGTAGCAGATAAGCCCGATTGGGTATGGGTTTTAAGTTTGCGCGCAGTATCCTCGACCGACATTTCATGCCAGGAAGGTGATGAGTCGGTTTTGATATGTGAGGGTATATTTACCATGAGAATAATTTGCCTCTAAATTCTGTCATCATTTCCGTATGAATTTCTCCGCACTGTGAAATCAGTCACCTGATTAATTCGCGTAAAGATAAATCACATAAGTGTTCAGCAAATATAGCGAAAACAGGAATAAGCTAGCCCAGCCAACCGTTTTGAAAACCCTGGCCTTAGACCTGTAAAGCAACCCGATGATGGCTACACCCGTCATCATCATGGCAGAAAGCGCCGTCACCGCATGGGATTGTGAAACATGGGAAAGTAGCGGGCCAGGCAGGTACAAAAGATCATCTATCGCCAGTATCAATATATCAAACAGATTGCTACCCAGCACATTGCCGATGGCCATATCAATGGCACCAATGCGTAATGCGCCAATTGTGACAGCCAGTTCTGGCACAGAGGTGGCAAATGCAACAAATAGGGTTCCCACAAAACTCTCATGCCACCCCATTAACGTAGCAATCGTTTTGCCAATGAATGGCAGCCATAATGCTGCCACCACAACCATTCCAGCGGCACCGGCGTAACATAAGCTCGCTTGCTTGAGCGTCAGACCGGGGTAGCGCTCAGCCACCCCTTCCACTGCTGTACCGATATGCTCACGTTCATACCGAAACACTGTGCGCATGGCCACCGCATACATCAAAATGATAATGGGTGTATAAATACCAACATGCAAGAATGTCGGCATGTTTCCGTTGGCAGAAAGCAAAATATTAAAGCCTGCAAAGCCAATCAATAAAACGCCAAAACCAGCCGAAAGTACATGCCCCTGGCTAGCCCGGGTGTAAACAGATTCTTTGCGGTAAAGAAAATCCAGTACCACAATAATCAGCAAGTTAAACACACAACTACCCAAAACATCACCCACCGCAATATCTGGTGTATTCGCAATACCAACAGCACTCACCCCAGTGACCAGTTCAGGCAGGGAAGTCACCGTCGCCATGAGAATCAATCCAATCCAGGTCCCTCCCATGCCTGTTTTCTCTGCAATTACATCACCGTATCGAGACAATTTGACGCCACCCCAGCCTATCAAGGCAAGGCATACTGCAAATTGAATCCAGACACTGGCTAAACCAAGCATTGTTCACCCCACTGATCACTACAAACAGGATAAAACTGTCACAAATATGCTATTTCAGCATTTTTTTAATTATAGAAATCACAATAAATGTTTATTTATCAATTAGTTATCTAAAAATTGTTGTTGGGGGGGGGCACGACTTAACAGTCCATTTCTGCCAGTACATCATGGCTTTAATAATGACGTCATGCTAGACGTCACCATAACATAAAACACTCAGTAAAAATTTCGTATGAACAAGACTGTTCTAAATTTCAAATTTTTTTGTTTATACTTACCTGGAACCCATTTTTAATATCGTCGGTTGAATAATCAATATGAAGAAATTATTTTCATTAAGCTCGTTTCTGATGAGCGGTTTTCTTGTTCTTATCTCAGCAAATAATTCGCTGGCTGAAATATATAAATATACAGACGCTCAGGGTGGCGTTCACTATTCGCAAACCAAGCCTGAAGCACAAGTACCCACAAAAACAATGAATATCAAGACAGCACCTGCCAAAAAAATTGAGCCCGAAACATCAGTCACACCTAACGATCTACTATCAGAAAGTTGTGAGCATGGTGACTCATTTATCAGAGACAACAAAGTATTTTGTTGCACCTCGAGATGCTTGCGTGACCGGATAGAAAAAGGGCTGGAATACAGTTGTGCCGATCCACGCTGCCACCAGGCAGCGTCTAAAATAAAACAGGATATTGCGCTGCGAGATAAAAAAGAAAAAGATGAGGCATTAACAAGAACAAATGCCATTAAAGAAGAAAAAATGATAACCGCAAGAGACAAAAAAATTGTGGATGACTGCAATAAACGACATGAAATTTATTGTAATAATAGCGCTGAAAACATCGTGAAAGCGCAGCAGGAAGAAGCTAAAAGAATTGAGGAACTAGATCGGGAAAACAGGGAAGCAAAAATCTATAATCGTGGCAAAAATGTTCCTCGTGACAACCAAAACGATATTTATATTAGATAGCCTCTCAGCTCCCCCTTTTGTAAAACAGAAGGGGCGCCCATCTGCATCGCATTAAATTTCCACACCCCTCACCTGCAACAACAACTTGCGTACAGGCGCGGGAATCGCCGCATCTACTGCCTCTTCAATTGACAGCCATATTCCGTCAGGAAGCGCAGCCTTGTTTGACAGTTTGACGAGATGCAACAAGCAAGGGGAAATCAGTAATTTGTAATGGGTAAACGTATGTTCAAAAATGGGCAAAGTCTTTGTGCTTTGCACTGATACTTTGAACTGTTCGTGACTGAATTTTTCGCCCTCCTCACCCACGGCCATTTCCGGAAAGCTCCACAGGCCACCCCAAATACCTTTAGATGGTCGTTTTTCCAGAAACACCTGACCGTTGTGAATCATAATCAGCATACTGGTTTGCTTAGTCGGTATCGCTTTTTTTTGTTTGCGCGCAGGCAATTCAGCAACCCGCTGATCACGAAATGCAACGCAACCAGTTTGCAAGGGACAGGCCGTACATTCCGGACGACTGCGAGAACAAATACTTGCGCCTAAATCCATCACTGCCTGGGTATATACTTCAATATCCGATGGAGGAAGAAGGGACTCGGCTATTTCCCACAAACTGTTTTCGATTTTTTTTTCGCCGGGATAGCCTTCAACCCCGAAATAACGAGCCAGCACCCGTTTGACGTTGCCGTCCAGGATGGCAAAGCGCTTGCCGAAAGCAAAGGCGCTGATCGCTGCAGCAGTGGAGCGCCCAATTCCGGGCAGTGCGATAATTTGCTCAAAATGACAAGGAAATTGCCCTTGGTGTTGTTCGGCAATGGCTTTGGCAGCGCGGTGCAAATTGCGTGCGCGCGAGTAATATCCTAATCCACTCCAGTGCTGTAAAACGGCACCCTCATCTGCGGCTGCAAGATGGGCTATATCAGGAAAGCGTTCCAGAAAGCGGGCATAATAGGGGATAACCGTGCCCACCTGGGTTTGTTGCAGCATTATTTCTGAAAGCCATACGCGATACGGGTCGCGGGTTTTCTGCCAGGGCAGATCATGGCGGCCGTGCTGCTTTTGCCATGCAATGATGCTGCTGGAAAATTCGTGCATACCAATAATTGGCTTAACGGCCAAACAATCCTTTCAGCTGATCTTTTAACTCATCTTGCAACCTGGTTTTTATTTCTTCTTTTTTCTCTTCCACCTTGGCTTTGACTGCTTCTGATGCTAACGCATTAAAATCAATATTGTATTTCAGTGCATCAAAAGGACCGGACAAACGTACCGGCACTGTAATACCACGCAGCGAACCTGAATCTGCACCACCCTGACCTTCAAGCGAACCGACCACTGTTGCCTTGGCCAGATAATTCATGCTGCTTTGGCCAATATTGATATCACCATCACCCCCCAGGCGTAATAAAGGTGACTTCATGGAAAGATCATTATTGTGGGCAATACCCTTGCGAATATTAAAGCTCGCCTTCAATTCAGAAAAATCGGTTTTTTCAGCCGCATTGGCAGACTGGGTCTGTTCACCTTTCAACGCACCCAGCTTTGCTTTTGCATTGCGTAATGTTGCTGCCACATTGATACCCTTAATTGCACCATCGACAAGATTCATCGATGCATTCCCACTTAATGATTTTTTCATGGCACTGACTGTCACCCCGGAAGCCGCCACATCCATTGAGATAGCACCTTTACCTTCCAGCATATCTTTTTCTGTCAGGTCTTTCAGCAAAGGCCCGACGCTCACACCGCGCAAACTTTGCTTTACCGTAAACTGAGGAGTATCTCTGGCGACTACACTGACCGCCCCATCCATACTCCCCTGATAAAGATTGGCTGAAAGCGGTTTTACATCCAGCTTGCCGCCGGCAGCTTTCACATCCAGTCGGAGATTACTGGATTTGATATTGGATACTTTCAGCGTCCCGACTCGCAGACTTCCAGTGGCATTCAGTGTTTTCAGCGCAGACAGATCCATCGGCTTTTCTGGCTCAGCTGTTTTTTGCTTCGGTTCCTTGGGTAAATACCGATCCACATCCAACTGGTCAATCGCCACATCAAAGCGGTAACCTGGAGATGAAAATTGAGCCATGCCCAGTTTTGCCTGAATATTGCTATCATCCAGCTTGGTAGTCATGTTAAGCGCGACATCCTGTTTCTTTAAATCAGCATGCGCGTCTCCGGACAAGGCCACAACCATTTGCCCTTTCGGTAACTTCGGATTAGTGACAGTCATATTTGCCACCAGCTTTGCCAGGTCAAATCGCTGCGTGTCCAGATTACCTGCAAAGGGGCTAGTCAATTTACCTTTGATGGCGTTTTCACCCTGCTTTCCGTCGATATCCAATACTATGCTCGCCGCCTTGAAAGCTTTACCCGTCCCTTCCATAGCAGCCACAGTCAACACCGCTTTAATTGCGCCTTTAGCCTGTTCGATATTGGTTTCCAGCGTGATTTTATCGCTGAATACCTTGTCTTTGGTCAGCTGGATTTTAGGGGCATCCAGTTTCAAATCCAGCTTGTCACTGCCACGCTTGCCGCTGACTGTAGATTTAAGTCCTTTGGCTATGAATTCTGCTGTATCTGGCTTGGCGTCCACATCGCCTTTCAAACCAAGATCAAGATTAGAAAATCCGGCGGCATCACCTTTTACATTCAAATCCAGGCCATCCATTACGTAATGCTTTTTTTCCAATTCAAATAATAGTCCGGTATCCAGCTTCACATGCGCGTTAACTTTTGGCTTATCCATCTGAACATTGAAGTCCAGCGAAATATCAGTCTTTGTTGCATCTCTCAAGCGTCCGCTTTTCATACCGAATGCACTGACTGAAAGCTTTCGCCCTTCTTTCTGATCATCAAATGCAAATGCGCTATTGGAAATTTTTACGCCATCAATATCAAACTTCAGCTGTTCAGTTTGCTCTTCTTTTTTCATCAGATCATCGATATTAGTCGTACCATCTTTGAAACGCACCAGTTTTGCCCGTGCACCATCTACGGTTACATGATCAACCACCAGCGATTTTTTCAACAATGGCAACCAGGCAACATAAAGTTTTACGCCATCTACTGAAGCAAACTCCGCTGTCCCATTATGTTCACTCAGGGATACCTTGCCCAGATCAAGCCCCAGTTTGGGGAACAAAGCTAATTTAATATCCCCTGCCAAAGTTAGCGTGCGCTGTTTTTTCTCTTGAACCATTTTGACGATTAATGGCTTATAGTCATTAGGATTAACCATAAACGCAAAAGTGACCAGCAACAAAGCAAAAATAACGGACAGGAAAACAACAGTAATCAGGATATATTTAAACGTTTTATTCATTTGGTTTCCAGGATTGCGAAAAATCGAGTAATTAATCTGATAACTACTTTCAATATAGTAGCGAGTACGGTAAGAAATGAGTGGAGCGGGTGAAGGGAATCGAACCCTCGTATGCAGCTTGGGAAGCTGCCGTTCTACCATTGAACTACACCCGCGTTTCCGATAATTTTACGTTGGTTCCTGCCATTACTCAACTGCCATACCTGTAATTGCATGACAAACCATAGTCGCTTACCATTTATTAATGATTCCGGGCGGATGGAAATAAGGGATTCAGGATTTTACTGTGGGTGACTGTTAAATCACCCAACGGTCAATTTCGTTTAATAATTGGGTAGGTCGGTTACGAGGTTGGAATAGGTTGCGTCTGCATGCGGCAGTTGTGTGCCAGTTGAGTGGCAGTTGCAGGCGGTCAGGGTGGTAGCCGCAAAGGTCCGCTTTCCCGGTGAAAACTGAAGTTGGCCTTGACCACTTTGGAATGCCGTGCTGGATGGAAATCCATCTACTAAACTATGGGAAGTCCTTGCAGCCTCAGTCCCTGATTTCAGGTGGGTTGAACTTCTCAGGAAACTTTACCCCTGGTAGATACTGTTTACCCCAATGGAGCATGGCCCGCAACACTGGGGCGAGATCGGCTCCTCGTGTGGTAAGGAAGTATTCGGCGCGTGGCGGGTTGTCTTGATACAGCACGCGTTTGATGAGTCTAGCCGCTTCAAGCCGTTTGAGCCGCTCTGCCAGAATATTGGTTGGTATTGCTTCTGGCGACTTTAGAAAGTCACCATAGCGATGTTTGTTCAAAAAAAGATCCCGCACCACAATCAGTGTCCACTTGTCCCCCAGAATGTCCAGCACACCAGCAACCGGGCAAGAAGAGCGAAATTCATTCGGAAAGGTTGGAGAATTAGCCATAGTTTGTTTCATGATGTTTACTGTAAACATGTTACTTGCATTTTGCAAGTAACTGGATGTACGATAGCATAACTTGCATATTGCAAGTGTCTCGTGTTGATAAACGTAAACAATGAGGGATAAACGGATGATCGATCAAACTGGCAGCTTTAATTGTTCATCTATGAACTGACTATAACTGTGTTTTTCGACGATTACCGAAATTCATTGCCTACAAAATTTCAAATGCAAATGTAAGGAGTTCTGGCATGAAACCAGAAATCGATAAACTACCGGTTTTGGAATATTTGCAGAAGCATGTTGAGGGTTCGCTCACAGAGGCCCATACCACGCACATGAAATATCCGACTGCGATTTCCCAGACCCTTGATATAAGAATCGTTGAAGTTGGTAAAGGGGTTGCCACCGTAGAAATTGACGCAGACTCAGACGTTCACGGGAATCAGCAAGGAACCGTTCATGGTGGATTGATTTGCGAGCTTGCAGATTCCGCCATTGGTACAGCTCATTCAACGCTTATGGGCGAGGGTGAGTCCTTTACGACAATTGAACTTAAGATTAATTTTTTTCGGCCGGTTTTAAAGTCTAAACTCCGTGCTAGTGCAAAACCTATCCAAAGTGGACGCACTATTTCCTGCTACACCTGTGAAATTATTCGAGATGATAATAAATTGGTAGCCATGGTTACCAGCACTGTCATGACTTTGCGCGGAGAACTTGCTGTTGGTCGCTAGAGTCTAACTATTCGTGCGTAAATAAACCTATACCGTTCAACCGAAGAAAGGCCTGCCATGACCGAAGTTACTGGCATTGATCACATATACATTTCAGTGTCTGATTTGATAGTATCTGAAACCTTTTACGATAAAGCCCTTGTCGAGGTACTTGGCTTTCGCAAAAAGGCGTTCACGCTCATAGGCGATCCACATATACAGTATTTCAACCGCCACTTTGGCTTTGTTCTCCGTCCCGCACGAGTAATCGTCCATCACGAACCCTATGCGCCAGGACTGCATCATTTCTGTTTGCGCGTAGATTCAATTGTTGAGGTTCACGCGGTTGCTAAGCAGCTTCGCAATGTAGGTATCGAAGCAACCGAGGCAAAGATGTACCCAGAGTACGCACCCGATTATGCGGCAACATTCTTCACTGACCCAGATGGAATTCGACTTGAAGTGACCAATTATCGGCAACAAAGGCGTGATTGCCATGATAATTGGCAATAGTGGGGCTATCCATTAATGGGGCTATCAAATATTCGCGGGGGATCACACCAGGTTGTAGAGCAGCTGGTCATAGACACACTTCCAATAAACTGGGTTACATGAAAAATGCAGTTTAGATTACGTGTAATTTTAATGAGATTCGGAGCTATTAAATGAGTTTTGAGACATTTCGCATAGCTGGTGAGTTAGATGCCATGGCAATAGCGCAACTCGTCAACAATGCCTATCGCCCGGAATTAGATTCACCTGGCTGGACGCATGAATCCGGTTTGGTGTCTGGAAGTAGAACAAGCGTTAATCAAGTTGCTGCATTAATATCAAAACCAGACTCCATTATCCTTATGGGCTTCAAAGACTCAGAGCTAGTGGCCTGTGTTCATGTTGAGAAAGACGGTAGAAATGGTTGCATTGGCATGCTTGCGGTTAACCCAGCCGTTCAAAGAGTTGGGGCAGGAAAACAAATGCTTGTCCTTGCAGAAAAGTATATATGCGAAAATTTCGGTTCCGAGAAATTTATTATGTTTGTTGTGTCTTCAAGAAGTGAACTCATTTCCTTCTATATGAGGCGCGGCTATCAGAAAACTGGCAACATAATGAACTATCCTCTGTCAGCAGATTTTGGCACGCCAATACATCCCGATCTGAAAATTGAAGTGATTGAAAAAGGATGTACCGTTACTGACATTTGTTGCGAACCAAAATCAGTGAGCTCCTTAACATTAGCGCCCATATATCAAGGATTACTATGAGCGATCAAGACTCCCCAATAGCTGTTATGGCAACACAAGTTCCACTACGTACAAAATCACTTTATCCAGAGCCGTTTGCCTCGCGTATGAAGGGCAGAGAGAAACGCCCACTTGGTGACTTGTTTGGGCTTTCAAACTTCGGGGTAAATCTGACGCAACTTTTGCCCGGCGCTAGTTCATCATTACGTCATGCTCATTCTAAGCAAGACGAGTTCATCTATGTATTACACGGACACCCAGTGCTCTTAACCGATGCTGGTGAAACACAACTATCTCCTGGCATGTGCGCGGGATTCAAAGCCGGCACGGGAAACGGGCACCAGTTAGTTAATCGCACAAGGGAAGCAGTGAGTTACCTTGAAGTTGGTGACCGCAGCGAAGGGGATTCCGTTCAGTACCCCGACGATGACATGCAGGCGCTTCTGGTCGAGGGGAAATGGCAATTTGCGCACAAAGATGGTTCGCCATATTGAAGCTTGCACTAATCCGTCAAACAGTCCAGGCTATTCGCGATAAAAGTGCACCGCACCTGTTACATTTACAAAAGAATACTTATCAAAAGGATATACATGCAGCACGTTCTCATCATTCACGAGGTTGAGGCTTACCCAGCTTGGAAGATTATTTTTGATCAGGCAGCAGATATTAGAAAAAACGCCGGAGAAATCAGCTACCAGTTGTTACGATACGACAACGATGCAAACAATATCGTCCACTTTTCGGAATGGTCCTCGTTGGATAATGCTCGGCGCTTCTTCGAATCACCCGAGTTGGTGGAAATCAGGAAAAAGGCTGGTGTAAAAACGCCTGATTTCATTTATTTAAATGAAATAGAGCGTGGCGTGTTGTAGCGTCATTATATTTTAAAGCGTTGCACTAGAATCAGTGGCCCCCTCAGCAGTAAAAGAAAAGCATAATACTATTAACTAAAGTATTTTTAACCGATTTATACTGAACCGCTGAGCGGAAGGACCGCGAAGGGTAACATGACTATGCATAGATACGTTGGTGGGTGCCATTGCGGAAATATTTCAATTGAGTTGGCGCTTTCTGGTGAACCAAATACTTACAACCCAAGGGCTTGTGATTGCGACTTCTGTCTTAAATATACAGCCTCATATATTACGGACCCACTTGGAAAATTGGCTATCATCATCAAAGACGAAGCTAATTTGAACAAATATCGCCAGGGTAGTGGTATTGCGAATTTCCTCGTTTGCAGTATCTGTGGTGTGCTAGTTGGTGTCTGCCATGAGGAGAACGAACAATTGTTTGCCGCGGTCAACAGTAAAGTCTTTAGCAATAATACAGAATTTGGGGCGGAATTAGCCGTTTCGCCAAAGACGCTCAGTGATCAAGAAAGAATTCAGCGCTGGAAAAACATTTGGTTTACACAGGTCAGCATTAAAATGCTTGGCACATAACAAGTCTGTTCAGCCAGATTCGTTACTTTGGTGTTTCAAGCAATACATTGCAAGACAAGTAAACTCTGAATTAACCCTATTTCATGCCTCTAACAACATCACCAAGAACGCTAACTTCGTTGACCGCTTTACGCCGCTTAACGAAAGTTCGACGAGCTATCCATGACCGGCTGAAAAGGGTACGGCTGTACGTATTTCCAGTTACCTGACCTTGAGTTTTGCTTGCGGATGTTGTCACACAAAGCCCCCACCCACAGTAAAATCCGGAATTCCGGAAATAAAAGACCGGAACGACTAAATACTTTGCTGCAGTTTCATCCTATCTTTGCGCTTCTGCCACATGGTAAAATAAAACCTGTTTATTATTGTATCGATTCCGCGAGTAACTGAAGTTGATTGAATTAACCATTAATGGCGCACCACATACTTTCCAGCAAAAGCTAAACATGTCTGAATTGCTGGAAAAAATGAATCTGACAGGCAAACGCGTTGCTATCGAGCGCAATGGAGAGATCGTCCCACGCAGCCAGTTTGGAGAAGTGCAGCTTGCTTCAGGTGACCAGCTGGAAATAGTGGTTGCAGTAGGTGGCGGTTAGTTTTCCAACCCCAATCAACCTTTTCACCCCGCAGAACAACGTTTATTATCAGGATCAACATGGACCAACTCGTTATAGCAGGCAAAACTTACCAATCACGCTTACTGGTTGGTACCGGAAAATATAAAGATTTTGACGAAACCCGCAAGGCCATTGAAGCCAGCGGCGCAGAAATTGTGACGGTGGCTATCCGCCGTACCAATATCGGACAAAACGCCAATGAGCCCAGCCTGCTGGATGCGGTGCCGCCTTCAAAATATACCTATCTGCCGAATACCGCAGGCTGTTACTCTGCTGATGACGCAGTACGGACACTACGTTTAGCGCGTGAACTGCTTGATGGACACGATCTGGTCAAACTGGAAGTACTGGGTGACCCGCATACGCTGTATCCAAACGTAGTAGAGACCATCAAGGCAGCTGAAACCCTGATTAAAGACGGATTCAAAGTCATGGTTTACACCAGTGACGACCCAATCATTGCCAGGCAACTGGAAGACATGGGGTGCGTTGCCGTGATGCCTTTGGCTTCACTGATTGGTTCCGGTATGGGAATTCTGAACCCTTGGAACTTGCAGATCATTATTGAAAACGCCAATATTCCAGTGATCGTTGATGCAGGCGTAGGCACTGCTTCAGATGCTGCTATAGCCATGGAACTGGGTTGTGCCGGTGTATTGATGAACACTGCCATTGCCGCAGCACAAAACCCGGTATTAATGGCTTCTGCCATGAACAAGGCGGTACAGGCAGGGCGCGAAGCTTATCTGGCGGGACGCATACCCAAGAAACTTTATTCTGCCAGCCCTAGCTCCCCTACCACTGGCATGATAAACAGCACAAACAAAGCGGCCTGATTTTAATTCCTTTCAACCTAAAAACCGTAGTTACCCTATTCCATTCGCATGATTTTCTATAAACCTAAAAACCTTAGTTGGATGGGTTGGAGTGCGCTCCAAAAACTGTGCAACCCGACCCATATCGGCCCCACCAACCGGGTGAACCAGGGAATCATTAAAAATTCTGTTAGAATTATTTAGTTAAATGTTAAGTTTAGCGGTTAACTGAGGCTTCCCAGTTTAAATCATTGGAATCCACTCTTCTATATCAGGCTGCACCATTTTTTCATCAAAGAAACGGTAATTATTTCTACCAGCTTCTTTCGCATGATACATGGCGATATCACTCTTTTTCAGCAAATCTACGTCATCATCACCATCATCAGGGAAAGTAGCGATACCAATGCTGGCACCAACACTTAATTCATGCCCTTTTACCCTGCAAGGTGCTTTCAACACATCAAGCAATTTCTGCGCTGCAACCCCCGCATCCTGCACATTTGCAACACTATGAAGCACCACAACGAATTCATCGCCTCCCTGGCGTGCCACTGTATCTTCACTGCGCATGCAGGCAACAAATCGTTCTGAAACAGCCACCAGCAATCCGTCTCCTACGTCATGCCCAAGGGAATCATTAATCGATTTGAAATTATCCAGGTCTACAAAAAGTACTGCTGATTTCCCTCTGCTTCTCATAGCCTGGCATATCGTTTGCTGAATTCTGTCCTGGAGTAAAGTGCGATTCGGCAATCCGGTTAATGCGTCATGATTCGCCAGGAATATAATGCGCTTCTCAGCCTCTTTACGCGCCGTAATATCCGTGACTGAAGCGATAAAAATGCGACGTGACGCGACATATACACTACTCGCCTTGTATTCCAAGGGGAACTTTGTGCCATCTTTATGCAAGCCTTCCATTTCGCTGGCCTTATCACCAGATTCTCCAACTTTACTATCGCTTTTATGGGTGAGCGCACCCTCTTTCCAGTCAGGTATCAGTAAAGTAATATGTCGCTCTGCAATCTCATCTTTTGCATAACCAAAAATACGTTCAGCGGCAGGATTAAAGGTTTCTATCAACCCATCATTGTTTATTGTAACGATACCCACGTCTACACTATCTACAATTCCGCGAATTCGCGTTTCACTATCCAGCAATGACGCATTCACCTCACGCGCCTGCTGCTCCGATTTGGAAAGTCTTTGTACCAACGGGGATACAAGCCAGCGCAACATTAAAATACCAACCAACACCATGAACACGAGAAGTGGAATAACATTTTTTAGTTGCTGAGTAACCGGTTGGAACAGTTCTGCCTGGTCCACCTTCAGCACTGCCCCTATCCCCATTTTTCCTAAGGGCGCGTATGCCGCGACTACATTCTCTTTTCTATAATCTTTCGCAAAAATTATCCCGGTTTCACCATTCAGGGCGTAATCCATTGGCAAAGCTTTTCCTTTTACAACGCGAGGAAAGCGCTTGATGACTTTTTTAGATAATGTGGTGGGAAAGCATTGCATTTCATTTTGCAAAGGTGCACACAGTGCAAGTTCATACGTTGCCCCCAACACGCCAACTTCATTGATCAATTGCATTAACAGCGAGCTGATTGTTTCTGTACTTACAGAACCCAGTTTTTGCCCTGTCAGATCTTTTATTTCTATCGTCGTACGCTGAATGACTTTACCATCCCATGATAAAGATGAGGGATGGGCTGTATGTATTGGTAGATTTAACTCGGAATTCTGTGAAAATCGTCCGGCCCTGGCTATTTCTTTTCCATTTTTATCTGTAAAAACGATACCGGAAACTTCATTAATTAGTTCTCATCCGGAAACGCCCGTAATTTTTTTTGATTAGTGTTACCCATACCCGACCCCTGGCTGGTCCAACCCCACATAATGCCATCAGC